>JBMZCU010000010.1:0-26147 GCA_049613705.1 Pseudomonadales bacterium
TCTTTAAAAGGCAGATCTTGAAAGTCGCATTTATGGTACAACTGCGAGCTATTCAAAGGTAAAATTTTATCCATAAATTCACCCCTATGTTGCTGACAAATCAGATTGTTATAGTGCTTTTCTCAATCTATGAATTACCTCGTTAGTCGCCGGCGCAACCCCTCTCCATAAGCGAAAGGCCTCTGCCGCCTGACACACCAGCATCCCCAATCCATCAGAAGAGCGCTCACAGCCATTGTGACGTGCCCAGCTGATGAACTTCGTATCTTGCGCGCCATACATCATGTCATAGCAAAAAGCGCCTTCAGCGAGCACTGAGTGCTTTAGAGGAGGCAGTTCACTATTCAAACTAGCGGATGTACCGTTAATGATCAAATCATAAGAGTCATCCACATCGCTATAACCAACACCACGCACTGTAATGTCTGACTTAAATATTGACGCTAACTGCTGCGCTTTAGAGAGTGTACGATTTGCAATAGTAATCTGCGCAGGGCGCTGATCTAGTAATGGCTGCAAACAACCGCGTACCGCCCCGCCAGCCCCCAACACCAGCACTTTGGCGCCTGTAATATTGACACGGCAGTTATCTATTAAATCAGAAACCAAGCCTAACCCATCTGTGTTATGCCCGCAGATAACCCCGTTATCTATCAGCAAAGTATTAACGGCCCCAGCGAGTTGCGCTTGCGGGCTCAATTGCTGTGCAAATTGATAAGCTTGCTCTTTAAACGGCACTGTAATATTGAAACCCTTACCCCCCGAAGCGAAGAACGCCTCAGCACGAGACACAAACTCATCAAGCCCAATCAAAAGCGCGGTGTATTCGATATCTTGTGCAGTTTGCTGCGCAAAGGCGCTGTGGATCTGCGGACTCTTACTATGATGAATGGGATTGCCAAAAACCGCATATTGATCAGCCATAGTTAAACCCACTCCTTTGGCACCAAGAAGTTTGTAAAAAGCTCATCCTCAGGCGTTCCCGGCTGAACTGCATAATTGTAACTCCACCTAACGTTGGCGGGTAAAGACATCAAGATTGATTCTGTGCGCCCACCCGACTGTAGGCCAAACAATGTGCCGCGATCTTGAACAAGATTAAACTCGACGTAGCGACCACGTCTGTGCAGCTGGAAATCTTTATTCTGCTCTGTAAAGGGAGTGCTTTTACGTCGCTGAATGATGGGTAAGTAAGCATGGATATAGCTATCGCCAATAGCTCGCATAATATCGAAGCAGCGCTGGAAACCGCCTTCATTCAAATCGTCGAAGAATAAGCCGCCAACTCCCCTTGGCTCATCCCTGTGTTTAATGTGGAAATAGTCATCACACCATTTTTTATACGCCGGATAAACTTCACTGCCGAAAGGTGCGCAAGCGTCACGCGCAACACTATGCCAGTGCACGCAATCCTCTTCAAAACCATAGTAAGGTGTTAAGTCATATCCTCCGCCAAACCACCAAATAGGATCTTTACCGGGCGCTGTCGCAATAAAGAATCTAACATTAGCATGGGATGTTGGAATGAAAGGATTATCTGGGTGAATGACCAGAGAAACGCCCATCGCTTGGAAATCACGGCCTCTAAGCTCAGGCCTGTGCGCCGTCGCTGAGGCAGGCATATCCTTGCCAAACACATGTGAAAAGTTAACCCCACCCTTTTCGATTAGAGCACCATCAGCCAAGACTTTGGTGATACCTTTTCCACCGCATTCACGGTCCCAGCTGTCTGTTGCGAAGGTAGCCCCTCCATCTTCTTGTTCTAGACTTGAACAAATAGATTGCTGCAACGCGAGCAAATAGTCTTTGACTGCACTGACATCGACGTCTTGCATGATATCTCCAATAATGTGAATTAAGCGCGAAGGACAGCGCTATCAGATAAACGAATAATTTTAGAAGGTGTGCCCTCGGTGTCGATATCACCGTCGACATAACAGTCGATGTTGCCACCAAAATACTCAAACACCTCCGACTCAGTAAGCCCAGGCGCGAGACCCGCTGGGTTTGCAGATGTTGAGATCAATAGACCACCACAGGCATCCACCAATCGATTGAGGCGTGCCGAGTCACTTACTCGAACGGCAATAGAACTAAATTGGCCGCGTACATAACTAGGAAAGAACGCTTCAGGGTCTTCAATAACAAACGTCACTGCAGCAGGCCAAGTTGACTCAAGCAGCTCAATTTGGCTATCGCTAAGATGCTTTAATAAAGGCTCCAACCGTGTAATAGACGAAGCCAACACGATTAGTCCCTTCTCAACAGGCCTGTCTTTGAGGGTCAAAATTTTAGTGACGGCTTGAAGATCGAAAGGGTTGCAACCAAGCCCCCATACAGCCTCTGCTGGGTATGCTATCACCCTGCCTTGTTGCACTGCTGCTGCAGCATCCGAAAATTGATGACGTGACAAATCAAGAGCCCATACAAAATAAAATATAAGATTAAAAGCTGCATTTTCGATGCTTGAATGAAATCGCGCAATGAAAAAGTTTGTTTAACTTCATTTCTTATAATATCTGCTTCCATCGCGCACAATTACACCTGCTAGCTCAAGTTCTGAAAGCCCAGTTATGACTAAGGCAGCATCTATAGAGAGCCGCGTAATTAATTCATCTACACCAATACCACTGGAATCGATCAAGGCAAATAACCGCTGCTGATCTGCATCCAATGAAACATTACACACCTCTTCATTAAAGGCTGTTTGAGAGTGAAAAAAGGGTAATTCATCAAGAATGTCGTCAACGCACTGTACGAGCTTAGCACCTTGTTGAATAAGACTATGCACCCCCTTCGAGCCTTCATATCGAATAGAACCTGGCACCGCAAAGACTTCCCTGTTTTGCTCAAGTGCAAGCCTTGCGGTTATCAAAGTGCCACTTCTAGGGCGAGCCTCGACCACAATAACACCGTGGCATAAACCTGAGATTATCCGGTTACGCGGCGGGAAATTTTTTGCCAAAGGCTTACAGCCAAGTGAATACTCACTAACTAGACATCCAGAAATAGATAACTGTGCTGCAAGCTCTTTGTGCCGCTTTGGATATATCACATCCGGCCCACACCCAAGTACAGCTAAACTTGTACCACTGGCCTCCAAGGCACCACGGTGGGCAGCTCCATCGATACCGAGCGCAAGACCGCTGACAACACATAACCCAGCACCAACCAATTGCGCTGCTAACTCATGTGCTATCGATAATCCAGCCACACTCGCACTGCGACTTCCAACAATGGCAATGCAGGGTTGGCCAAACACACTCGGATTACCTTTACAAAAAAGGAGTACGGGCGGGTCATCGATCTGCTGCAATAAGAAGGGGTAGCTGTCATCAAAGATACTAACTAAAGTGACGCCCGCACGATTATGTTGATCAAAGAGATCAAGCATTGTTGTCTGCCATACGGGGTCATTTTCAAGGCAGCTAATAAGTGGAGTGTTTGGGTATTTCGCCGCTAGCGCAAGCTCTGCCTCACGGCATGAACATTCAAGAAATGCATTGGCCAACATCAGTGTTTTACGCCGACTATAGCGGCAGTAAAAACGCAAACAGTAAACTAGCTGGGTAGTTTTTGAAAACATAGCGAGCTCCTATTACATAAATCAGTAATACAAAAGCTCGCTGCGACGAGATACTACCTCACTGATACGATTCGATAATCGCTGGAGATTTTTGCAGTGGCATTGAGAATAACAGCATAACTGAGATGATCAAACGCATTAACCACAACAAGGTTTCCAGCGGACTGGCTGGCAATTTCGATCGTCTGCTGGGTATTAGGGTCAACCACGGTTTTTACGGGCTGAAGTATTTTAAACACATGGCCTGGTGCTACTGCATCTTGCTTGCCGAGATTGATCACAACCCCATCATAGCGAGCGAGCAAACTACCAATACCTGTTGCCCTGATAATCTTACCAGCGACACCACTAGGCGCTGCAGACAGATTATAAACCCCGGGGATCTCATCGACGGATGGCAACAGCACATCAGAGGGACGAATAACATCATTCGCCGCTGTCACAACACCGGTTGATAATTCGCCATTAACATCTGAGATCTCGATCTCTCCAACCTTGACGAGCTCAACGCTTTTACGCGCTTCATCAGCAGCATCTATATGCACATGTATCTGCCTGAAAATATCGAATAACGGGTACTCCAGGTCAAACTTACCGCGCAGGAAAACGGAGTCCCCTTTCGTCATCATTTCGCCAGCTCCCGAATTTGCAACTACATAAGGCGCACTTGCAACAGCGTGCTGTGGGAGAATACGCCCCTCTTCAATGAACGCTTTTAATGTTTCATAGGGAATAGCAGAGAGCGCTGCGTACTTATCAATGATCCGCACTTTAGGGCTGAGTTTTACGACCCCTTTCTTGTGCTTACTGAGATAGGGTTTACCGTTGTGATACTGCAGATAGATAACATCGCGTGGATAAATTAAGTCTGGATTCTTGATCTGCTGATTAATATTCCAGATTTCTTGCCAGCGCCAGGGAGATTTAAGGAATACTGCAGAGATATCCCACAGCGTGTCACCCTTTTTTACAATATATTCTGAGGGCGGATTGGCTACAAGTGCAGGGCTAGCCCACAGAGCACCAGAAATTGAAACCGCGACAATGGCAGTAGTAAGTTGACGCAAAAATAACATCCTAATTCGAGCTCCCTCTAAACGATGCGATATCCTTAATAGTGTAATTTAATATCAGATAAATATCTTTCTGATTCAACTTTTAAGCTCTTAAATTAAAAGTAAACACACCTAATAGCTGTAACAAATTACGCGCACAGCCAGTGCATTCACTAAGCAACAAAACACCGTGACTGGAAGACTTTAACGTTTCTCACTAAATCGACCACTAAGCCTTACATCTAGGAAGTACTATCTGAACAAAAAAAGTGCAAACCACTACCTCGTGACAATGGGCGTAGTATAATGCTGGATTACGCAGTAATGCTCTTCATATATAGGTTTACGGTTACACTATGGCGCTTTTACCAATTCTTGAATTCCCAAATCCACGACTAAGAACAGTTGCAACCCCTGTCACAGACGTGAATGACGATATCAGAAACATTATCGATGATATGTTTGAAACAATGTACGATGCACCCGGCATTGGCCTAGCAGCTACCCAAGTTGATATTCATCAGAGAATCATCACTATTGACGTCTCTGATGAGAGCGATAGCCCACTGGTGTTAATCAACCCTACTTTCGAAGTTATCGACAGTGAGCTAGAGCAAATGCAAGAAGGCTGCCTCTCAGTGCCTGGGTTCTACGAAAACGTAGATCGCCCACGCCACATCCGCGTCAAAGCCCTAGGGCGCGACGGCGAGACGCTAGATTTCGAAGCGCGTGATCTACTGGCTGTGTGCATTCAGCACGAAATCGACCACCTAGAAGGCAAGCTATTTGTTGATTACCTCTCTACGCTAAAACGCAAGCGCATCAAATCCAAACTCGAAAAAATCCATAAACAACAAGCAAGTGCGCAGTAAACTTCAGGCTATAGCATGTCATCAAAATTGAATATCGTCTTTGCCGGTACGCCGGAATTTGCCGCACACAATCTCGCTGCGATCTTAGATGCAGGACTACATGTTAGCGCTGTCTACACACAACCTGACCGCCCCGCGGGCAGGGGCCGCAAACTAAGACCCAGCGCAACTAAGGCACTAGCAGTTGATAACAATATAGAGGTATATCAACCTTTAAACTTCAACGAGCCAGACAGTGTCGCACAGTTACAGGCTCTTCAGCCGGATGTACTCATCGTGGTAGCTTACGGCATCATTCTGCCACAGCATGTATTAGACATCCCAAAATACGGCTGTATCAATGTCCATGCCTCTCTACTCCCTAGGTGGCGAGGTGCAGCACCAATCGAGCGCGCACGTTTGAGCGGCGACAAGCAAACTGGCATCACCATCATGCAAATGGATAAAGGGCTAGATACCGGTGACATGCTGAATAAAGTCAGTCTCGACATCAACCAAGACATGACCAGTGCAGACCTCTATCAGCAGCTATTACCTCTGGGTGTTAACGCGTTAATTACCACACTTAACGATATTTCACAGGGCACATTAAAACCTGAGTCTCAGGATGATCAGCTTGCCTGCTATGCAGAAAAGCTCACGAAAGAAGAAGCGCTAATTGATTGGTCTGCGCCTGCAGCTCATGTGCTACGCAAAATTAAGGGCATGTCACCCCGGCCCGTTGCTCACTCTCAACTTGGTGAGCTGACTATTCGAATTTGGAACGCTGAACAAAGTAGTGATCAAAGCCAGGCAACAGCAGGTAGCATAGTTGCTATTAATAAGAAGTCGATCGTCATTAGTTGTGGTGATGGTCAGTGCATTGCAGTTACTGAGCTACAGCTACCTGGTACAAAGCGCTTAACATCACAACAAGTACTGAATGCGAAAAATCATCCGTTTCAGTTATCTGCAACCCTTTCTTCAGTCACACACTAACTATGTCCGCTCGCTTTCTCGCACATCAAGTTATTACTAGCCTGCTAAATCATCAAGGCGCGCTACACTACAATTTAAATAAATCTTTACAAGAGTGTCCTGAGCAGCAACGCGCCCTACTTCAGCAGATGTGCTACGGCACCATGCGACACATGCCTCAACTTCAGTGTTTTTATACCGAGCTGGTTAAGAAGCCCATCCGAAAGAAGGATAATGACATCATAGCCATTATTCTTCTTGGACTTTATCAGCTATATAAAATGCGCACAGCACAACATGCGGCCATTGGTGAGACAGTGGAGATATGCAAAAAAATTAAGAAGCCATGGGCATGCGGCTTGGTCAATGCAGTACTTCGCAAGTTCAGCACATCACAAACTTCGATGGTAAATAAGCTCACTCAGTCTTCTAAATCCTTTAAATACAACCATCCAGATTGGTTTATTGATAAGCTTTCTCACAATTGGCCTGAGCATTTTGCACAAATTTTTGAGCAAAATGATCAGCACCCACCTCTCACCTTAAGAATTAACTTTAAGAAAGTTTCACGTGAAACATTTGAGGCCCAACTAGATGAGGCAGGCATCGGGTACACGAGAACCGCGCACTCCCCTTATGGCATTACGCTAGACAAACCCACAGATGTGAATGCACTACCAGGCTTTGATATAGGCGCGATTAGCGTACAAGATGAAGCGGCGCAACTCGCTGCAACATTGGTACAAAGCAAACCCGGAGAGCGAATTCTTGACGCTTGTAGTGCTCCTGGCGGAAAACTAATACACCTTCTCGAAACATCTGAAGAGCATTGCGTAATAGAAGGGCTAGAACTGGAAGAGCATCGCATAGCGCGAATTAGCGAAAACCTCACAAGAACAGGTCTCGAATGCACCATCCACCACGCTGACGCAACCAGCGATGATTGGTGGAATGGGGAACTATATGACCATATCATCTGCGACGCCCCGTGTAGCGCATCTGGGGTGATCAGACGCAATCCAGATATAAAACACTTACGCCGACCAGAGGACATTCACACAACCGCACAGCTACAACGCCAAATTCTCAGCAACTTGTGGACGATGTTAAAACCCGGCGGTTCATTTATCTACGCGACTTGCTCCGTATTTCCACAAGAAAATGAAAAGCAAATTCAGTGGTTTGTGAAAGAAAACTCGAATGCACAGCACATCGCTATCGATGCGCATTGGGGCTTAGCGCGAGAGTACGGCAGGCAACTCTTCCCTACCCTCAACGGTAACGATGGCTTTTACTACGCTAAACTTATAAAACTGCCAGGCCAAAGCAAGGAAACAACTGAAAAATGAAAATAATCATTTTAGGCGCAGGCCAAGTTGGCGGCACCTTAGCAGAAAACCTAGCCAGCGAATCTAACGACATAACAGTTGTAGATACAGATGTAGCGCGACTGCGTGAACTTCAAGACAGGTTGGATTTGAGAACAGTTGAGGGAATGGGCTCTTTCCCGAGCACACTGGAACAAGCAGGTGCTGAAGATGCAGATTTACTGATTGCTGTAACCAACAGTGATGAAGTGAACATGGTCGCTTGTCAGCTAGCTCAAACTATTTTTAACACCCCCACTAAGATAGCCCGAGTGCGGAGCCACGACTACATAAGACACGGTAAAAAAATATTCCGCCGCGAAGCTCTACCCGTAGATGTACTGATCAGCCCCGAGCAACTGGTAACGAAAAACGTCAAAAGACTGATTGAACGCCCCGGGGCGCTTCAAGTACTAGATTTCGCAGAAGGAAAGGCACAGCTCGTAGCTGTGAAAGCCTACTACGGAGGCCCATTAGTAGGAAATCAAATCTCTTACTTGCGCACCCATATGCCCAATGTCGATACGCGGGTAGCTGCAATCTTTAGACAGGGAAAGCCAATCCCTCCCCAAGGCGATACTATTATCGAAGCTGACGATGAAGTTTTCTTCATTGCTGCTACCCAAGACATACTACCCGTCATGAGCGAGCTGCGCAGGTTAGACAAGCCTTATAAGCGCATAATGATCGCAGGCGGGGGTAACATTGGCGCACGTTTAGCCGCCTCCATAGAAAATGACTTCCAGGTCAAGGTGATTGAGCGCTACATGGAGCGCTGTAACACCTTAGCCAATATGCTCAGCAACACGATTGTACTCCACGGTAGCGCCTCAGATAAGGAGCTCCTGCTGGAAGAGAACATTGAAGACACCGATGTATTTTGCGCGCTGACAAATGACGACGAAGCGAACATCATGGCTTCAATGCTAGCAAAACGGCTCGGCGCTAAAACCGTCATGACCCTGATCAACAACCCTGCTTACGTAGACTTAGTCCAGGGCGGCGTAATTGATATTGCCATCTCACCACAGCAGACAACCATAGGCGCTCTCTTGGCGCACGTGCGCCGCGGTGATGTAGCAGCGGCACACTCACTGCGCCACGGTGCAGCAGAGGCGATTGAGGCTGTCGCACATGGCGACCCAAAAACATCGCGCGTTGTCGGCAAGGCACTAGGTTCACTTGAGTTACCTGAAGGCGCGACAGTCGGCGCTATTGTACGCAACGACACTGTACTGATCGCACACGACCATTTGATCATAGAAAATGACGACCACGTCATCATGTTCTTGGTCGATAAAAATAAAATCACAGAAATAGAAAAGCTCTTTCAAGTCGGGCTGGCCTTCTTTTAAGGATAAAACAGGCACAACATGCACTACAGAATCATATTAAGAATACTCGGTATCTTATTGATGATCTTCAGCATCACTATGATTCCACCAGCCATCGTTTCACATATTTACCAAGATGGCACCGAAGCAGTTTTTTACATGGGTCTGATTATTACCTTTGTCACGGGCCTACTGTTATGGATACCCGCCTACAAAGTTAAACAGGAGCTGAGAACCCGAGACGGCTTCGTCGTCACTGTGATGTTCTGGTTAGTACTGGCAATCTTTGGTGCCATCCCCTTCGCCTTGTCAGAAGAACCGCACTTGAGTATCGTAGATGCGGTATTTGAGTCAATGTCTGGATTGACCACGACGGGGGCGACGGTGATTACAGGTATCGACGACCTGCCGAAATCTATCCTCTACTATCGTCAACAACTCCAGTGGTTAGGCGGCATGGGGATCATTGTTCTAGCAGTGGCGATTCTGCCTATGCTGGGCATCGGAGGTATGCAGCTGTACCGTGCCGAAACTCCCGGGCCCGTCAAGGATAGCAAGTTGACCCCGCGCATTACCGAAACCGCTAAAGCACTTTGGTACATCTATGCAACGCTTACCGTATTATGTGCTCTCGGGTATTATTTTGCGGGAATGACATTATTTGATGCGATAGGACACAGCTTTGCCACCGTCGCGATAGGTGGCTTTTCTACCCACGACGCCAGTATTGGGTATTTTGACAGCCAGCTAATTGAGTTGATTGCGACCGTATTTATGATTATCTCAGCGGTGAATTTTGGCTTACACTTCTTTGCCTGGCGCAGAAAGAGCTTAAGCCACTATTGGCAAGATCCTGAATTTAAATTCTTTATTAGTTTGTTAGCGATTACGACCTGCGTCAGCATATTAGTATTATCACTCACGCGCACTTACGAGCCCATGCGTGCCGTCAGTGATTCGCTCTTCATGGTTGTCTCTATTGCAACCACCACAGGCTTTGCCACTGCGGATTTCAGTAGCTGGCCAACGATTCTGCCGTTCATGTTGTTTGTAGCGGCCTTCGCGGGGGGCTGCGCAGGTTCAACAGGCGGCGGTATGAAAGTCATCAGGGTGCTACTCATCGTGAAGCAGGGGTACAGAGAGATTAAACGCCTGGTACACCCAAGTGCTGTAATACCGGTAAAGGTGGGCAATAAACCCATTTCAGATAGAGTTCTACAAGCCGTATGGGGCTTCTTTTCTGTCTATATGATGGTCTTTGTGTTGATGTTGCTGGCGCTGTTAGCCACAGGCCTAGATCAAGTAACAGCGTGGTCAGCGGTAGGTGCTACACTAAATAACTTAGGCCCAGGTCTTGGCGCAGTGGCGGCACACTACGGCGAGTTAAACGACACCGCCAAATGGATACTCTGCTTTTCCATGCTACTGGGGCGGCTTGAAGTTTTCACCTTGCTTGTACTCTTTACACCAACGTTTTGGCGACGCTAAAAGGTCGAATAACAGCAGCTTAGCGCACAGTGTTAATAAATTTTTTGCAACCCAGGGGCTTCTTTGCGATAACGCTTATATTCCCATTGATACTGCTCTGGGTTGGCACTGGCTATCTTTTCAATGCACAGGTTGAGCGCGGTGGCGCCCTGAAGAGCATCTGGGTCATCAATCCCAGGTTCTGCTTCGGCGAAGTGTAGCGCATAGCCCCTGCCCTTATCTAAACGCAGCGCAATACACGTCACGATGCTCGCCTTGGATTTACGCGCGAGCTGAGACAACAGCGTCATGGTATACGCAGGCCTGTGATAGAAAGGGCAAAATACGCCGCTCCCCATGGCCGGTTCTTGATCCGGTAGAATCCCGACGATTCCATCGCTGCGCAGACTCTTAAATATCTTTTTAACACCACTGGCATTAGCAGGAGCAGTGTTACCCCCTGTGCGCTGGCGCATTTTATTAATCAACCAGTTAAAAAAAGCTGACTTTGGCGGCTTGTAGAGGACAGTCAATGGGTAGCGACTGCTGACATATAAGTTCAATATCTCCCAGTTGCCGATGTGCGGAGCTATCATGATTACCCCATTGCCCTTGGCAATAGCGGCTTCAAGAACATCCTCTCCACTGACAGAGACTATTTTGCTAAGCGCCAGAGCGGGAGGCCGGATATAGGAAAAACCCATTTCTGCGTATGACATGCACGTATGTTGCAAACTTGCTTTTAGCAGCGACTGACGCTGCTGCTCACTCCACTGAGGAAAGCAGACATCGATGTTTTTACTGGATACATCGTAGATACGCGTACTTTTAGTACGATAGATAATCCGCCCTAATAGACGACCAAACGCCTGCGATAGCCGCAGCGGTAAAAGGGCAAAAAAAGATAACAGTACAATACCTAGAGCAGCTTTTAAAATATGCATAGTAATTTTTCGATAAAAAAGAGGATTATACCCTCTCCTCAGAACACTGCGAACACCTAGCACTCACGCGGCAGACCCACCTTTGAAATAAATGCTCAGCCACAGTGAAACAACAGGCAATTGTTGTATAATTCGCCCTCTTTTGAACTAAACACAATAGGTGAACAAAGTGACTGCAACTGCGACCGCTAGTGGAGCAACCTTTCAGGGATTGATTCTGGCACTGCAAACATACTGGGCCGAGAAAGGCTGTGTGATTGTACAACCACTGGATTTGGAAGTCGGCGCTGGCACATTTCACCCCGCAACATTCCTGCGTGCGATAGGGCCTGAATCCTGGCGTTCGGCTTATGTGCAACCAAGCCGACGCCCCACGGACGGCCGCTACGGAGAAAACCCAAACCGACTACAACACTACTACCAGTTTCAAACGGTACTAAAGCCCTCCCCGGACAATATTCAAGAGCTCTACCTAGGTTCTTTGGAGTGCTTAGGGATAGACCCCTTAGTCCACGATATACGCTTTGTTGAAGATAACTGGGAATCACCAACACTAGGCGCATGGGGCCTGGGATGGGAAGTATGGCTAGACGGTATGGAAGTCTCGCAGTTCACCTATTTTCAGCAGGCCGGCGGCCTAGAGTGCTACCCGGTTACCGGTGAGCTCACATACGGTTTAGAGCGTCTGGCGATGTACATCCAAAACGTAGACAGTGTCTACGATCTAGTGTGGGCAATCAACCCAGACGGTACGTCAGTGAGCTACGGTGACGTTTTTCACCAAAATGAAGTGGAACAATCCACCTACAACTTCGAGCATGCTGACGTCGAGCACTTGTTTTCAACCTTTGATTTCCACGAGCGCGAATGCAATAAACTGCTGGCGGCCAACTTGCCTCTACCCGCCTATGAACAAACATTGAAAGCGTCGCACACATTTAACCTACTAGATGCACGTAAAGCTATCTCAGTAACAGAACGTCAGCGTTACATCTTGCGGGTACGTACTCTGGCACGTGAAGTGGCCCACGCCTATTTTGAATCGCGCCGCGCCCTTGGCTTCCCGCTCGCTGAGGATAATATTCGTCAAGAAGTGCTAGCAGCCTGTGAGGAGAGCAAATAATGTCACAACAAGATTTTTTGGTAGAACTGGGCACCGCCGAACTGCCACCGACATCACTCAAGAAGCTGTCAGATGCCTTTACACGTGAAGTAGTCGCTGGCATTAAAAGCGAGTTAGGTAAAGAAAGTGCCGCCCTCTTTGACGCAGCCAAAGTAGAAAGCTTTGCATCTCCTCGTCGCTTGGCAATACGCATCAGTAGCTTGATTACAGAAATCCCCGGTAGCGACAGCGTTGTGCAGGGGCCTCCTGTACGCATTTGCTACAACGATCAAGGTGAGCCCACTAATGCGCTGCTAGGTTTCGCAAAAAAGAGTGGCGTTACGCTAGACCAACTGTCTGAACTAGATGGTAAAGTGAGCTTCACCCAAACGATTCCAGCCAAGCCTTTGATCAATCTACTACCGCAAATAGTGGAGCAGGCGCTGAGTAAACTCCCCATCGCCAAGCGTATGCGCTGGGGTGCCTCTAAAACTGAGTTCGTACGCCCTGTGCAATGGCTATTAATGATGTTCGGCCAAGAAGTTGTAGAGTGTGAAATCCTCGGTGCGAAAGCCTCTAACACCACTCGCGGGCATCGTTTTCACTGCAACAAAGACTTGCAACTAAGTCAGCCCAGTAAATACGAGTCAACGCTTCAATCTGCCTATGTAATGGCAGATTATCAAGCGCGTAAGACCTTGATCGAACAGCAAGTAAAAGCTGAAGCTGAAAAGATTCAAGGCGTCGCCCAGATAGATGACGACCTGCTCGATGAAGTAACAGGCCTTAACGAATGGCCCGTTGCTCTGCTCGGCTCATTCGACAAAGAATTCCTCGCCGTGCCGCAAGAGGCGCTTATCCTCTCGATGAAAGAGCACCAAAAGTACTTCTACGTTACAGACACTGCGGGTGTACTGCTGCCAAACTTCATTACCGTTAGTAACATTGAATCCAAAGACCCCAATGTCGTTATTGCCGGTAACGAAAAAGTCATTCGTCCGCGACTAGCAGATGCTATGTTCTTCCTAGAGACAGACAAGAAAACACCACTGATTGAGCGCTGCGAAAAACTCAAACAGGTTGTGTTCCAAAAAGACCTCGGCACGGTTTATCAAAAAAGTGAACGTATCGCCAACCTCAGCAGCCATATCGCCAACCTTATTGGCGGTGATAGCGCTAAAGCACAGCGAGCATCTTCTCTGGCCAAAGCTGACTTAGTCACCGATATGGTCTTTGAGTTTACTGACCTGCAAGGCCTGATGGGTTACCACTACGCACTGCACGACGGCGAAGACCCAGAGGTAGCGCAAGCTCTAAATGAACAGTATCTACCCAAATTCGCCGGTGACGAGCTGCCCCAGACCAAGACGGGTATCGCCGTAGCTCTAGCAGACCGCCTCGACACCCTCAGCGGTATGTTCGGCATCGGCCAGCCGCCGACGGGCTCTAAAGACCCCTTCGCGCTGCGCCGCGCCACTCTCGGTGTAATGCGTATCCTAATCGAGCACAAGTTAGATTTGGATCTCAAAGAGCTCATTGAACTCGCTGTCGCCCAGCACAGTGTTGTTACAGATGAGAAGCGTGGCGCAGTCAATGCCGCCATACTCAGCTTCATGCTTGAGCGCTTGCGTGCTTATTATGAAGATCGCGGTATTCGCATTGATACCTATCTTTCTGTCGCAGAACTAAGCCCAACTAAACCACTGGACTTCGATAATCGAGTCAACGCTGTAGAGCACTTTAGATCGCTGCCGCAAGCGCAGGCACTGGCCGCTGCAAACAAACGCGTCTCGAACATCTTGAGTAAAGAGGAAATCGAGTGCGCCAGCGTCGATAACAGCTTGTTAACCGAGACGGCGGAAATTGCGCTTGCCAATGCATTAAACGATGTCACTAAGCAGCTTGCACCCGTGTTCGATAGCGGTGACTACCGCAGTGCACTGTCTCAACTCGCCGAATTACAACAGCAAATCGACAGCTTCTTTGACGATGTAATGGTAATGGCGGATGATCCGGCGATAAAAGCCAATCGCTTAGCCCTACTACAACAGCTACGCGCGCAGTTCCTCAAAGTGGCCGACATATCACTGCTAAACTAAGAAAAAACGTCGAAAGACTATAAAACAAGTCCGAAAGCCGCTAGTGAGCACCCACTTACTAGCGGCTTTTTTTGTGCCTATTAAACGAAAATCGGACAGTACTATTCAAAATAGCGCGGATGTTTTAGAGTGCGTCAACGATCAACTTGCCGGCGACACCTATCATGAATGTGCTCTTTATCACTGCCGACCAGTGGCGCGGGGAGTGCCTCTCCTGCCTTGGCCACTTAGTACAAACACCCAACTTAGATAAGCTCGCCGCACAGGGCGTACACTTTAGCAAGCACTTTGCTCAGGCGACCCCTTGCAGCCCCTCAAGAGCTTCGATTCACACTGGGATGTACCAGATGAATCACAGGGTATGTACAAACGGCAGTCCATTGAGTGAGCGCTTCACCAATATGGCCCTGGAGGCGAGAGCCCATGGCTATAACCCTCAGTTGTTCGGTTATACGGACACAGCACTCGATCCAAACAGCGCGACAACCACTGACAAAGACACTCAGACTTACGAGACCCCTCTGCCGGGCTACGAGGTCACTCAAGCACTGACAGAGAAACCCCTGCCCTGGATGCAGTGGCTGCGAGAAAAAGGCTACCAGGTACCCTCTGAGCACGATTTCATGGCGCTTTACCGCCCGGCGAGCAGCGGCCCAGAATACGGCGCAAGTTACGGGGCTGCACCTTACGGTCGTGAGCATACCGAAACAGCTTTCCTGCGTGAAAAGCTTGAACAGTATATAAGTGCGCAGGGGGATGCCCCTTGGTTTGCCCACTTATCTTGGCTGCGCCCTCACCCGCCCTTTATTGCACCGGCGCCGTACAACACGATGTACGACCCGGCTGACGTCGCGCCGCCGATACGTCACTCAAGCTTGACGCAACAGCGCGCGGAGCACCCCTACCTAGACTATGTGTTATCGCAGAAGCTAAGCGCGCCGAGTAGCTACAACGTGGCGGACGGACGCGGGCTAAAACCGGACATGAGTGAGTTGGACCTGCGTCAGATGCGTGCCACGTACTACGGCATGATGAGCGAGGTGGACCACCAGTTAGGATTACTACTGGCCTTCTTGGATGAGCGCAAACTCACAGATAACACCTTGATTATCTTCAGCTCAGATCACGGTGAACAGCTGGGCGATCACTACTTGCTAGATAAACAGGGCTTCTATGATCAGTCCTATCACATCCCGCTGATCATCCGCCCACCGGGACGAGCCTGGGACAGTTGCCGGGGGCGCAGAGTTGAGCAGTTCACACAAAACATCGATCTAATGCCAACAGTCCTTGATTTTATCGGCACAGCGCAGCCTCGACAGTGTGATGGCCACAGCTTAAAAGCCTTTATGCAAGCGCAAACACCGTCGAATTGGCGCACCGAAGTTTACTGGGAACACGATTTCAGAGATATTCTCACCGGCGCGCCAGAACAGCGCTTTGGACTGAATTTAGAAGAGTGCTCGCTGGCCGTGGTGCGCGATCACAAATACAAATACGTACACTTCAATCGCCTGCCGGCCCTGCTCTTTGATCTGGAGCACGACCCTCACGAGCTGCACAATTTGATATCACACCCTGAGCACACTGGCACTGCACTGCACTATGCACAAAAGATGCTCGATTGGCGGCTTCGCAATGCCGAGCGCAGCCTCAGTCACTGGCACTATAGCGAAAGCGGGCCTCACCGTGCTTCGCCAGAGCGCAACCGTACCTATAAACGCTAATGACAAAGTGGCCTAAGGTATAAAATTAATCGCGTTGATCGACTTATAACCAACGCTCGCTAGCGCTATACTCAGCTCTCTGAGATCTCAGTGCGAAAATTGAGCTGCCATCCAGTGACATCGGAAACGTATTTGGCAAACCCCTGACAAAAGATGCCGCTATTGCACACAGAAACATTGCGATGCGGATTGTGACAGGCGCAGAGATCTCGACTCTGTTTTAAGCACTCAACTAAAAGGAATTTACATGAAACTGCGACCTTCCTCGCTGCTGTGCGCCGCTATTATCAGTGCAGGCGCCAGCTTTACTAGCACCACGTTCGCCCAGACAACCAATATAGCCCCTGCGATGCAACTGCAGTCACTGACCCGCCAAGCTTGGCTGCGTGAATCACTGCCCGACAGTACTATCTTCTATGCACGCGTGCCTTCTCTGTGGGGAGGTTTCTCCTACAAAGAGGACAGCTTTAAGTACGCCCTTGGCAACCCTCAGAGCTTAGCGGCAGCGAACAGTATTCAGGGCGCAGCCAACAAGTGGGTACAACAGGCCGATGCTCAAATTTCCCCGCTGCTAACACTGTTGACCGATCAGTTAGACGGCCCTATCGAAATTGCCGCTATTGCCAACGGCCCCATCCCGCAAGTGCTCGCCACGGTTCCATTGAGCTTTACCTCCACGGCGCAGCTGCAGCAACTGATTGACGCGCTCGTCGCCAACAAAGTCGTTCAAGGTGAAGCTCAGCCAATGCAAGATGGCGCAGGCCAGCTACTGACCCAAGCGGGGCCAGTACCCTATCGCTGGGACGGCGAGAACCAGCGCCTCAATTTACTGGTCAGTTTCGGAGGCGCCGCGACGAGCGCTCTAGACGCCTCCTTTGCCGCTCTGAACAAAAACCCAGACAACCCAATGCTTGAAAACGAGCAGCAGATGGATGACAGCCACCAGGGACTCTACCTGTGGTTCAACAACCAACAGGCGCTGCCTCTGTATAAAAACATGGCGCCGCAGCACGTGATGCAGCAACTGACAATGTTCGGCGTACCCGAAATGAAGTCGCTGGCACTGAGCATGGGTGTACAGAACACTAAAGGGCGCTTAAAACTGCAGCTCGATGCGCCCAACAAAGGCATGCTGCGTCAAATGATCCCCATTAACGAAAACGACTTAGACATACCGACTGCGGGTACGCCAAAACTAACGGTGCTGCTGAGTCTCCCTAGTGCCGCACAATTCAACGCACTAGAGCAGATGGTTGCAAGCGTGAAAGGCCCCGCGCAAAAATACCAGGAAAACAAAGCCCAACTGGCAACCTTCCTAGGTTTTAGTGTGGAAGAATTTTTAGATGCCGTAGGCCCTGAAGTCTCGTTAATTTCCGATAATAGTGGTGAGTATCTAGCCGTAGGGATACGCGATCATCAAGCCTTTGAGGCACTCCTGGGCAAGATTGTCGCTAAACCTGACGCAGAACAGCGCAGTGCAGAGATCGCAGGTGCCCAAATCAATCACCTCAAACTGCCAAGTCTTTTCCCTAAAGAAGCTTTTTCAGACGCTGATGATGTCCCCTTCGCACTGCGTGATATCTTGACCAAAGGCAGTACCCACCTGTATTGGAAGAACGAGGGCGATCACCTGATCATCTCCGAGCTGCCACAGATCTTGGGTGATCGCGAACGCATGCTCGGTGAACAGAGCTTGTCTACTTGGCTCGAGGAAACCCAGCGCCAAGATCTCTCCGGCAGCTCTTTGGCCATCACGGGCAGCATCGAGCAAGCACCGCGACGCATCTATTACGGTTACCTCGTAGCACTGCAGTACCTTGCAGATATCACAGGCGCTGAAATCGATGCCTTCGCACTGCCCTCAGCACAAGATCTAAACCTTGCTGAACGCGGGGTGTTCGGCCTGCAGATAGATTCCTCCAGCGACAAACTCGGCCTCGAGCTCGTTTACGAGTCCTCACCGGCTGACATTCTGCTCACTGGCGGCAGCGCTGGTGCAATCGCCGCAGCGGGCATCATAGGAGCTGTGGCTATGCCTGCTTACGACGACTACGCTATCAAGGCAAAGGCCAGCGGCGCCATGATAGAGAGTGCGATGCAGCAAACTCTGGTAGAAGACTTCTACCGTGAGAACGGACGCTTCCCGAACGCAGAGGAAGCGGCGCAGATCAACACCACAATAGTGCCGAGTAACGGTTTCAGTGTTGCTGTGGCCGCCGACAGTGGAAAAATTGTCACCACCTTTGAAGGTAAGAACTACAAAGTAAGTGGGAAGACGCTGACTTACACACCAGAAGTCACTATAGATTCACTGCAGTGGAACTGTACGTCGACGCTGCGCCGCTCAATGCGCCCAGCTGGATGTAAGCGCTACGGCGACTAATCCTTCCCAGCTGCACTTGTAGCTATCGACCGGCAGAGCACTTAGGTGCTCTGCCTTACCACCAACTCTGTGCCCAAATCTAAAACCTTGTCCACAATATCCTCACCGTCTAATTTACGCAGTAACAGCGTGGCCGCCTGGCGCCCTATCTGATAGAGCGGCGTGCGAATTGTAGTCAGGCCCGGGTTAATCGCCTGCGCGCCATCAAGATCATTAAAACCGGCTATCGCTAATTGGCTCGGAATCTCTATACCGCGGCGCTGTGCCTCATAGATAGCACCGAAAGCCAATTCATCACTACTGCAAAACACGGCATCTAACTGAGGTACCCGCTCGAGCAGCTGGCCCAGCAACTGCCCCCCCAGTGCAACGCTAATCGCCTCTTTTGACGTTACCGTCCAATCGCTAGCATTGATTCCAGCGTGTGCCAACGCCGCCAGAAAGCCCCGTAGACGTCGCTGTGAACGCCCTCCCATCTGCGCCCCAATAAAGCCTATTTTTTGATAGCCGCGCTCTGCCAAATGACGCGCCATACTGGCTCCGGCGGTAAAGTGTGAAAAGCCGATATTCATATCCAGCGGATCGGCGTGTCCAACGTCCATGATCTGGACGACAGGAATAGCCGCATTTTTCAGCCGTTTAACGATACGTTCCGACAAATCCAAGCCCGTGACAATAACACCGTCAGGTGCCATAGAGAGCAGTTTTAGCAAAAGCTTCTCTTCATGCAGGATTGAGTAGTAGCTGTTTGCGAAGATCACTTCGTAGTTACTCGCCGTGCAGCTGTCGTAAATGCCTTTGGTCACAGCACTGAATACGCCGTGCGCCACCGAGGGAATTAACACGGCTATGGTGTTGGTTTTTGAAGTGGCCAGCGCTTTGGCAGCACGGTTGGGTATATAGCCGAGCTCATCTATCGCACGTTCGATTTTCTCACGTGAGGCCTTGGCAACCTTATCCGGTGTATTGACCACGCGGGAAACCGTTATCGGGCTAACGTCGGCCAGGCGCGCAACGTCGGCCAGAGTTACTTTACCTGTGGCTCTGGATTTATGTTTTTCTTGCAAAGTATTTCCCCCGCGGTGGTGCGCCCAATTAAAGCGTTTATCTCAGCGTTAATACAGCACATAGATTCCTAGACAAAAGTGGTATAGCAAAAAAATGGTAGCGCTAGCAAGATAAAACCTCATTTTGCTGTTCACACGGGCGTTAAAGCGCGCTGTTACGAGCGCTTACTCGAATAAATATAACTATAAATGAGCACTTTATAATGATAGATTGTGTTATCGAACACAGACAAACAATTGCTTTGAGGATGTATGATGAAATCAATAAAAGCAAAATTTCTAGCTTTAGTCACCTTACTCACACTCATCGTTGTCGCACTGCTGACCGCCATATCTGTCAACAGTTTGGTCGACATGGGTGATAACGACAGTGAGCTACTGCAACAAGAAATTTACCAAATAAAACGAGAAGAACTGAAAAACTACATCGAGATCGCTCAAAAGAGTATTGTCGGGCTGGTACCGGGGCAAGATGACGAAGAAATGCGCAACCGTCTGCGCAACATTATCTTCGCGGGTAACGGCTATTTTTTCGTCTTCGACCAGAGCGGCACAACAATAGTCCACGGTGGTAAACCCGCACTGGAAGGTAAAAACCTTTCAACGCTGAAAGACACCCGGGGTACGCCGATTATCATGCAGCTGATCGACCGTGCGAAAAGTGGTGGTGGCTATCTAGAGTACTACTGGGATAACCCTGCAACGAAACAGGAAGGGCTAAAATTGTCCTACGCTGAAATGCTCGGCAATTGGGGCTACATGGTCGGCATCGGTGTCTACATCGACGACATTGACGCTAAAGTCGTTAACTTAGAAAACGCCATTGATAGCAACATTAGCAGTTTTATCCTTCAGGTAATCGTGATCTCTATCATCGTGCTTATCGCCGCGGCAGCGCTAGTAGCCCTAGTGACCGCGCGTTTGATGCGCCCGTTGACAGAAGTCGCACAATCTCTAGAGGCCATCGCCAGTGGAGATGGCGACTTAACCCAGCGCATCGAATGCAAGAGCACGGATGAAGCCGGCCGTGTGGCCGCAGCCTTCAACCAATTCGTGACCTTAATACACGCGTTGGTCACCCAAGTGAGCACGTCTAGCGAATCACTGCGCAGCACAGTCTCTGAGCTCGACCAGCTGCGCCGCAAAAGCGTCGATCGCCTGCAAGTGCAACAAGAGCAGCGCCTCAACGTTGTTGAAGGTGTCAAACAGCTAATGGTTTCGGCAAACGATATCGCCGGTAACAGTGTCGAGGCGACGTCTCAGGCGAAACTCGCCAACAGTGAAGCCGAGCAGGGTATCAGCGCACTAAATGATAACAGTCAAAAAATCGAACAGCTCGCCAGCGGCATCGATGACGCAGCAGGTGTGATCTCACAGCTGGAAAAAGAGATAGAAGGTGTTGGTGTCGTCCTCAACGTCATCCAAGAAATTGCCGAGCAAACTAACCTTTTGGCGCTCAATGCAGCCATTGAGGCGGCCCGTGCCGGTGACCAGGGGCGTGGTTTCGCGGTAGTAGCCGATGAAGTTCGAGCACTGGCGCGGCGCACTCGTCAGAGTATCGACGAGATCCACAACATGATGAAGCGCCTTGAGCAACGCTCACAAGATGCTGTGCAGGTTATGAATACCAGTCAGTCGAGCAGCGGCGCCACTGTTGAAAACGCCAGCCGCGTCGCTGAGCGGCTATCTCGATTGAGCGAGAGCATCGAGCAAATCAATTTACTCAACACGGGGATTGAACAGACATCGGACCAGCAAACATCGATGACTCAATCCATGAGCGACAGCATAGAGCGCATTGCCGAGCTCGGCGAGGCTTCAGAGGAAGACACAAAACAATCCTCTCTGTATTCGCAGGACATTGCCGAGCAAACTAAAAAGCTCAGTCAAATTATCTCTAAGTTCAAAATCTAGACAAAACGAGCCCGCGCAATGCGGGCTCATCATTTGTTCCGCAGTTAAACACTCACTTTTTCAGGCGCCTCGTAAGCCAGCAGTCCCACACTAACCACTGCGTATATCACACTGACACTGCGATTGAACAAACGCTGCCTGCGCGCCGATTGCAGCCACTTTGCCAACTGGGCGCCCAATGCACAATACGCGCCGTAGATCATGGCATCAATAAGTAAGGCAGTAGGTATAAGTACCGCCAACTGCAACGCCAGAGGATGCTCAGCATTGATGAACTGACTAAAAATAGCGACGTTGACAAAAATTGCCTTGGGATTAGTGATAGAGATGGTAAAAGCTGTACGCATAACCTGAAAACGGCCCAGGCGATCCGCGTCGCCCACAGCAGCCAAATGACCACGGTCGGTCCAGGCGCGATACGCCATGTAAAGCATATAAGCTGCACCAACCAGTTTAACAGCGGTAAAGAGCGTGGGTTGAGCGATAATCAACGCAGCTAACCCCGTCAAGCCTATTGAGATATGGACTAACGCGGCTAAGCCTATCCCCGGCACCGTCCAAAGTGCACGTGCGAGGCCATTGCCCTGTGAGACGCTGATACAGTTGATAACGTTAGGCCCAACCGGAGCTGTCGTGGCCGACCAGATAATGACAAAGAGCAGCCAAGCTTGTAGTTCCATGATCGCGATACTCAAATAATTGATTTGCCGCTAATCTAAACTGCAACCAGCTGCTTCACAAGTTAAAGGAAAGCGTTACGATAATATAACGGTAAAATGCGGCAAAACCACGGTGGATTTAGCCACATTGCACCATCTGTCAGAACCCATCAACAACAATCAAATCGAGAACCCGTTGTGGATAATTTCCAATTTATTGCCAAAAGGGTCTCTGATAAATGCGGTGTATACATTCGGTAGCGGATACTGCGGTCGCAGCCCGGGCGCTCCTGCATCACTTCCTCCGCGCTCCAGAGCAAGCTGATAAAAGTCATCAACAATTTGACGCTGTGCAGCCACCAGCGCGATATGAACCCCATTACCAGCACTTTGAGACTCTCCATTACATGGCAACATGGCCAAGAACTGTACAGTATCTGTGCCATAAGCAATAAATTGTGGGTGTTTAACCATGACCTGACAACCGACAAGAGCCAACAGATCATCATAAAAATAGTGCGCTTTGGCAATGTCACTAACCCCAATACTCAAGTGATCAAAAATACTCATCTCTCTTCTCCATAATGGCCCCGCGCAGCGCGAAAGCTACACGGGTCACCGATTAAAGCGCTGTCGCCGCAGTGTGCTCTATTTCCTGCCACTGTGCTTCGGCCTTGGCAATAGTCCCCGCTTCATCTTTAAGGTAGAGCTGATAAATTTCTTCGTTTAAGAAAACGTAGAGTTTGCCATTAACAATACTGGCAAAGTTCGGATCGCCGTCGAATTTCTTACCCACGGAGACACCGAAGGTGCAGAAGCCCCCATTTTGCGGCACATACTGTGCGGGATTTTTCTCGAACTCAGTCTGAGTTGCTGCATCGCTGAAGTAGTAGGCGACGCCATCGTGGGTCGAAGTAAAACTCGCTAAGCCCTCGCTGACGCTACCGCGGGTAATAGCAGCCACCGGGTCAACACCGTGCAGCCCCAAGGGCGCACCCGCTGCCGTCAAACCCGGTGCCACATTGTGCTCATCCGCTGCCACCGCAAGGTTAGCTGTTGTAGCGCATATGAGGAGGCTTGCTGTGCAGAGTGTCTTCGAACTTAAGATTGCCTTTACTGATAATTTAGCCATGATTTTCACCTATCGTCTCAGCGGCTGCTCAATGCAGCCGCTATGGATTAAAGTTGCTTCAGCCATCGTTTTGGGCTGAATTGATCTTCAAATACACGAGACGATATGTAAATAAACCCCAAACATAATGCGAGTAACTGCAAATCATATGAGACGAAATGTATACTTTATCCCAAATGACGTAATTCTCTAGGTGGCATTCCGAACTTGCCAGAGAAAGCACGCGTAAACGCAGAGGGGGACTGATAACCAGCTTGAGCCGCTATCTGCTGAATACTGAGCCCAGACCCTTCCAACATAGAGAGTGCACGTTGCAGTCGCCAATCGACGAGATATGCCATAGGCCCCACTCCGATTAACTGGTTGAACTTGTGGGCAAATCGACTGCGCGACATAGCAACCGCGCTGGCCAAACTTTCAACAGTCCATTGCTGCTCAGGCTGCTGATGCATTAAACTCAATGACTTACCGATGCGGGGGTCTTGCAACCCCTGCAACAGCGCGAGCAATTCGGGCTGCTCGCTAATGCCTGCACGCAGCAACTCGATAAAAACAATTTCAGACAATCGTGTCACTGACGCCGCCGCCCCAAGCTCGCGATCAAAGATCCGTTGAGCAATCAAACGCAGCACCACATCGAGTAGCGGGTGCTTAGCGCGACAGCTATTAGCTAAGTGAAGTACTGCGGGAAGAGTTCGCAAGATAGGATGATCTGCACACTGACGAAAGCTGAGGTGACCACATACTAATTGAGTGCTCGCTCTAGAATCTCCCTCCCCCACTCTGAGCACACCGCTGCCTTGATAGCCACTGTCGGACAGTACTTGTTCCAGTGTCGTCGCGCTCCCTTGAGCACTGTCTAGCAACTGATGGCTGACACCGCGGGGAATCATAACTAAGTCGCCTGCCTGAAGTTCGGTTATTTGTTGATCAACCTTAATCGCACACTGTCCCTGAACAACCAAGTGAAAACGGGCTACGCCATCATGCTGCGGAACTTCTACCCCCCATGGCGCCGAGAAATCCGTTCTGAAGTACAGCGCGCCTTTAAGGCCCAACGTATTAAAAATATCATCCAATAAATCCATATATACCTAAACTCCCACAATAAGGACACGATTGGCACAATATAGAAGCCCAAAAGACGATACGCAATCACCGATTAGCACCTATTTAAGCTCAGGGTATGCAGGCAAGATAAAAAAACTTAAACAACATGAGAACTCGTAACCTCGTAACAACGGCGATTGGCTGTTACTTACAATAAAAAATACGGAGCTCAGATGCTTAAAAATATCATAAGTTACACCCCTCTCTGCCAGCTGACAGCGGCAATTACCCTAACTGCTAGCATTGCTATCACCCCAAGCGCACACGCCGCTGAAGAAGTGATACTGGCCCATGCAATGTCCAAAAGCACATTTTCAGCCCAATGGCTGACAAGCTTCTCCGCCAGCTAGACGACAATGCTCCCAACGCCTTCGCCGTTAAGTACCACCCAAGTGGTGATCTAAAAGACTGGACATCGCAATTTGAACAAACCATCGCCGGTAAGATAGGCATGACAATGACCTTTCCCGCGACTGATTTCGATCCGCGCCTTAATATCTCCATCATGGGAATGGTCGCCAACAACTGGGAAGAGGCAACCCGTATCTACGCCCAAGCGGTTCTATCATGATTCCGAAAATGGTGGATCAAGGATACCCGCGCGGATACGCATGACCTATGGGACAACCTGACTTAGACACGGGCTTAAAACGGGCGAAAAGCGATGGAAAGTGAAAAGTGGCTGTATAAGAAGCGCTAATTTCAACATGTAAGTGAATACTTAATCACTTGGAAGTGACTGTAAAAGCTACACCCGAGAGCCGGGTGTAGCAGAGGGAGCAATTAGTCTTTCTGTGCACGTAATTGACGAGCGTGGAAGACATAGCCAATCAAATTCATCAGCACTTGGGCTGCTAGGATGCTTGTTGTACCGCTCTGGTCGTAGTCTGGTGCGACTTCACACAGGTCAATACCGACAACCTCTCCTTGATGACAAACCTGCTGTAGCACTTCCATCACTTCGTAGTACTGGAATCCACCGTGGCTCGGAGTACCTGTCCCCGGTGCAATCGAGGGATCAAATCCATCAATATCGATAGTGATATAGTAATTAACGCCTTTCGGGATTAGCTCCATCACACCTTCTAGACCTAAACGACGTACATCGCGTACCGAGAGAATAGTAGAACCCGCATCCTCAGCCAGCTTGTGATCTGTGCGGTTAGACGATGAAACGTTGCGAATACCCAACTGCGTCATGCCCGAGATAAAGTCCTGCTCAGAAGCGCGGCGCATTGGGTTACCGTGGCCGTAGCGCACGCCGTGGCGTTCATCGACGAAGTCGAGGTGAGCGTCGATCTGGATGATGTGAATCGGCCCTTTACCTTCAAAAGCGCGAATGCAAGGTGCGTTAACCGAGTGGTCGCCGCCT
>JBMZCU010000011.1:0-25051 GCA_049613705.1 Pseudomonadales bacterium
TTGTCGCTGCGCCAAGTGCCAAGCTGCAAGCTGAAATGGAAGCGATCGGCGCAACTATGGTCAAGGAGTGGCTGGAAGAAGCGGGCGATGAGGGCAAGGCCATCATCGACGACTTCAACGCTAAGTAAGAGCAAGGTATGTAAGCCTCTATCCGCCTTGCTCGCAGAGTAGGGCGCAGGGGCTTATATCCACCTCTCTTACCGTCAGTGGCCTTTTTCATGCAATGAACAGAGGTCACGCAGGTTTCACCTGCTGACAGGACAAGACAATGCAGACCCTCAGAAACTGTTTTTACACTTTATCCCTCGTGCTATCCGGCAGCTGCCTAGTGATCATGACGCTGTTGATCCTGGCGCAAATTGCCGCGCGCATGTTGGGGATGATTATTCCCTCCTCAGAGGACTTCGCCGGCTGGCTGCTCTCGGCGACCGTGTTTTTCGGCCTGGCCTACACCTTTAACAGTGGGGGGCATATTCGCGTCACTATACTGCTCTCGCGCCTGCCCGCGCTGAGCCGTAACACCCTGGAAAAGATTAACTTGGTCGCGGCGCTGCTGATAAGCGGCTATTTGATGTACTACACCGCTTATACCGTCTATGACTCCTACAGCTACGATGAGGTCACCGATACTTATTTAGTGATGCCGCTGTGGCTGGTGCAAATGCCGATGGCCGTGGGCTCACTGTTTTTATTTATCGCCGTGATCGACAACGCACTCGATGCGCTGCGCGGCAACACCCCGGGCTATATGGCCTGCGAAGACGATTTGGGAACACAGGAGTAAGTGATGGATATCAGTGTAATAGGCGTCATTTTATTCCTCTGCATGCTGCTGATGCTGACCAGTGGTATCTGGGTTGCATTCACCCTGACCGGTATCGCCATTATCGGCCTGCAGCTCATCGGTAACACTAGCATAGGCCTCTTGCTGGGCACCTCTTCGTGGAGCGCCATGACCAGTTGGTCGCTGACCGCGCTGCCGCTGTTTATTTGGATGGGGGAGATCCTCTTTCGCACCCGGCTCTCGCGGGACTTGTTCGAGGGCTTGGCGCCGCTCTTATCGCGCCTGCCGGGCAAGCTGCTGCACGTCAATATTCTTAGCTGCGGTATCTTTGCGGCGGTCTCTGGCTCCTCTGCCGCCACGGCGGCGACCATAGGACGGATGACGCTGCCAGAGCTCAAAAAGCGCGGCTACGACGATTTAATGGCCGTGGGTACACTCGCGGGTTCCGGCACCTTGGGGTTGTTGATACCGCCCTCGATCATTTTGATTGTCTACGGTGTATCGGCGGAAGTATCCATCGCGCGGCTCTTTCTCGCCGGCGCACTGCCAGGCTTGGTATTGATCGGGCTCTTCATGTGCTACACCATAGGTTGGACTATGCTCAAAGGGCAGCACGTGAAAGAGGCAGAGGGGGTAAAGTACAGCACCCGCGAGAAGCTTCAAGCGCTGCGCAAGTTGATTCCCATCGTACTTTTGATCGGCGCGGTACTGGGCTCAATTTACCAGGGGGTGGCAACACCCACCGAGGCGGCTGCCTTTGGGGTGACAGGCTCGCTATTGCTCTCTGCCGCGCTCGGCAGTTTCAGCTGGCAGGGTTTCATCGACAGCATAGTAGGCGCAGTGAAGAACTCCTGTATGTTGGGTTTGATACTCATTGGCGCGCATTTCTTGACCTTGGCAATGGGCTTTATCGGGATTCCCAACGCGCTGGCGGAGTGGATCGCGACGCTTGGTCTCTCGCCGATTGAGCTGATTGTCTGCCTGACGCTGTTCTTTGTGGTGTTGGGGTGCTTCCTCGACGGTATTTCAGTAATAGTGCTGACCACCTCTGTGGTACTGCCTATGGTGACCCAGGCGAATATCGATCTGATCTGGTTCGGGATCTTCCTGGTGTTGGTGGTCGAGATGTCGCAGATTACCCCGCCGGTGGGCTTCAACCTCTTCGTCATTCAGGCACTGACGGGCAAGAACATCCTCTACATCGCCAAGGCGGCGCTGCCGTTCTTCTTCATGATTGCGGTGGCGATTGTGTTGATTACCTACTACCCGCAGATAGTACTCTACCTGCCGACGCTGATGACTTCCTAAGGGAAATCATAGATACTCTGGGTTCTTTTGAACCTAGAGAAGTCTTCCGTGATGAGCGCTATCAAAAAACGCCTGTTTTCGCTGTTTTTATCACTGTTGTTGCCACTGTTTTTTACTCTTGCGGCCAGTACCGTACAGGCCTCGGATACCATCATTATCAAAGCGGTGGGAACTTGGGACTACTTTACCAACTACCAGAAGCACGAGCGCCCTTTCTGGAACCAGCGAATCGCCGAAGTCAGCGGCAATCGCATCGTCGGTGAAATCAAGCCTCACACCCAGCTCGATCTACGCGGCTCTGAGATCATGCGGCTGGTCAAAAACGGTGTCTTCGACTTCGCCTTTGGGATGTCCGGCTACGTGGTGAGCGACAGTGCGATCTTCGAGGGTGCGGATCTCTCTTCCTTAGTGCAGGACATCAAGGTACAGCGCAGGGTCTCAGACGCTTACTTTCCGACGCTCTCGCGGGCTTTTGCCGATAAGTACAACGCCAAGTTGATGCTGCTCTACCCCTTTCCCAGCCAGATGATCTGGTGCGCCGAGCCGGTGGCCAGCATCGACGATTTGGCGGGCAAGAAGGTGCGCGTCTACTTGGAAACGCTGGCTGATTTTGTCGAAGGCGTCGGCGGGGTCGCGGTCAACGCGCCCTACAGCGAAGTGCCAGAGGCGCTACAGAGTGGGCGCATCGACTGTGCGATTACCGGCACTATGTCGGCCTATACTAGCGGACTCTACAAAGTGGCGCCCTACGGCTTCACCCTGCGCGTTGGCTGGGGGCTGGCCTTCGGTGCGATGAACATGGATAAGTGGCAGCGTTTCAGCCAGCAGCAGCAGGCACTGCTGTTGCAAGAGGTGGCGAGCCTGCGCGAGAGCATGTGGCAGGAGACCCAAACCGAAGATGCAATCGCCTTGGCCTGCCTCTCACAGGGGCCCTGTGCACTGGGCGAGATAGGTAACATGACGCTGGCTGAACCTTCCGTCACAGATCTAGCGCGCCGCGACAGCATCGCCGAGCGCGTCGTGCTGCCGCGCTGGGCCGGACGCTGCGGCCCCGAGTGCGCCGCCAACTGGAATCGTACGGTTGGAAAGGTGTTGGGTGTGAAGGCTAAAGGGGTGTTGCCTTAGGCTTCTCTATAGAAGCCTAGGTTGGTTGTCATACTTAAGCGCGTTTGAGCTCAAATCTCGACAGCATTTTCTGCAAACCCTCCGCCTGAGAGCTTAGCTTAGCAGCGGCCTCTGCACTGTGGCTGGCGGTATCACTGTTTTGGTGAGTGACGTTGTCGATCACCGAAACCCCTTGGTTGATTTGCTGTACCCCGATGGTTTGTTCGTTACTCGCAGTGGCAATTTCCTCTACCAGCTGTGTGGTTTGCGTGATGGAGTCAAAAATTTCATTGAGACTCTTATCGGTGCTGCTGGCAATTTCCGAGCCGCGTTCGGTCAGCTCAACGGAGCTGGCGATAAGCGTGCTGGTTTTCTCTGCCGCTGCCGTGCTTCGAGAAGCCAAGTTGCGCACTTCCTCTGCAACCACCGCAAAACCACGCCCCTGCTCTCCAGCTCGGGCCGCTTCAATCGCGGCGTTGAGCGCCAGTAAGTTAGTCTGCGCAGCTATGTCATCTATGGTACTGATGAACTCGTTGATACTGTGGCTCGCTTCACTGATATCCGTCATCGACTGGATCATCAGCTTCATTTGTTCGCTGCCCTCGCTGGCTTGGCGCTTGGCTTGAGCGGCGATCGATTGTGCCTGGTTGGCGTTATCAGCGTTGATATTGATACGCTCGGTGAGATCGCTTAATGACCCGCTGATATCTCCTAGGCTGTTACTCTGCTGGTTTGCGCCCTCGGAGAGCTTGGAGCTGCTGCTGGAAACACTGCTGCTGCGCTCTAGTATTTCTTCAGAGACATTTTGAGTGGCGCCCAGCACTTCATTGAGGTTTTTCGTCATATTCATGAGGGCGATACCCAGCGAGTCTTTATCCGAGGCGAGCTCGATCTTCTGGTGCAGCTCGCCGTCGGCTATCTGGGCTGCCAATTTGGCTTTTTGCTGCAAATTGTCGGTCATATTGATCATGTGGGCATATATGCCTTGTTCGCTACCCGTACTGGGCAAGTTTTGAGACAAGTCGCCAGCGGCGACCCGCTTGGCAATGTTTTCTATGTTCCTCGGCTCTCCGCCGAGTAAGCGCATAACATAGCGTGTCAGTAAGAGCGCAATGGTGATTGAGAGTAAAATAGCTAGCGCAGTGCCAAAGAGCGTGCTGCTCATGACGATGGTTTCAGTGCGTTTTAGCGAAGTGTTGCGCTGTCCCATCAAACTGAGCTCGCGGTCCTTGAAGGTTTGAATTTGCCCGCGGAACTTATCGAAGTAGACTTTCCCCCTGGCTTCGCCGACTATGTCTGCCATATCGTCCATAGTTTTAGCGTGGCCGATTTCTCGGCGCAGTTGGATGTGACCTTCTACCACGTTAGATACCCAATCGTTGATGGTGGCCTTTATTTCACCGAGCAGCGCGACTTGCGCTGGGTTGTCGGATACTGTTTTAGCCAGTTTATCTACCTCGGTAAAGAACAACTGCTTGCCGCCGTGGAAAGGCGCTAGAAATTCGTCTTTACCGGCGAGTAGGAAGCCGCGCATTCCCGTTTCCATATCCACCGCTGCCGCGAGAATTCCTCGGGCACTGGCGATCACTTCATAGGTGTGGCTGACCCATTTGTTTAGCTGGCGCAGTTCGCTGATATCGGTACTGGTGGATGCTGCCTGTTGGCGTTTAACCAGCAGTACTTGCTCACGTTTGATAAAGGTTGCAATCTGGCCGCGAAACTTATCGAAATACTGCTTGCCCTTTGCCTGGCCAATCAAGTCAGCCATGTCGTTCATGGTTTTGGCATCGCCAATTTGCTCGCGCAGTGCTATCACGGGCTCTGTGACATCTGTCTTCCACTGCACTATGGTACTGCCGATATCACCGAGAAGCTCGACTTGGGCTGGGTTGTCCGAAACGGTTTGCTTTAGCTCGGCCACTAAGCTGGAGAAGCGTTCATCCCCACTATTGTATGGGTCTAGAAATTCATCTTGACCAGCTAATAGGTAGCCGCGCATGCCTGTCTCCATGTCGACGGCAGCGGCTTCGATGCTCGATGCTTTATCAAGCACTTTGTAGGTATGGCTCACCCACGAGAAGTTGCTGACCAGTGAATTCACACCTATGTAGACGACGGCGGCTATGATTGTCATCAGAGTGAGAATCACCCCATAGCCTGAGAGTAACTTATTTTTAAAGCTTAAATTTCGGAACATGGCTCTCACCTAGCTTTTTGCGGTTCTTGTGAAAAGGCAGCATTTTTATAGTTGTAACTTAAAGCTAGTGTACGAAGTTGGTTATTGCCAGTTGCGCTGTGATAGTTGTGATCTAGATTAAAAAAGGCGTAAAAAAACACTAAATTTATGAATATTAAGTGAATGTTGTTGGTGGTTAGGAGGGCATTAGTTGTAAAAATAAGCTATAGATTAAGCGAACTTATGTACTTCAAAGATGTGAGGGTTGTCCCAAGCTCGAGTTATTCTATTCGTTTGAAGCGTCTTGGAATTGCGCACATATTCCACAGGTAGCTAGCAAGTCATAGCAAAATTTATATATGTCGGCCGCAGTGGTGGCGAAGCCTGGTTTGCAAAAGTAAGCATTAGCTAAAATTATCCAACTGCTTTTTCGCAAAATCCTGCAGGTAGTGGATCAGCCTGCTACTGCACGCCAGTGCACTTTCTAGATCGCGTGCTTGCAGCGCTTGAAGTTGCTCCAGATAGAGCTCAGTGCAGAAAGTTTGATCCTGATCGCTGGCGTAGTAGCACCAGAAACGGCGCGAAAGCCCTTGGGTAGTCTTGATCGAGCCGGAGATAAACTCGTTCTTCGAGGACTGGGCGACTATGTTGTGAATCTTGGAGAGCACCGCCATGAAGGCTTCGCGGTCGGTGGCGATCACAGTGCTCAGCTCGCTGTGCACCGCGCGTATGCTCTGCAAATCCTCTTCGTTGAGACGAAGTACTGCCTTTTCGATCGAGAGTTTTTCTATTAGCTCGCGCGGCTCCAGCAGTTTGAGCATAGTGATGGGGTTGAGCTCGGGGACCACGACGCCGGCGCGCGAGAGTCGCACTAGGTTTTCGTTGGCCAATTTCATCAATGCCTCGCGCACCGGGGTGCGGCCGATATCCAGCATTTCGCTGATCTCGGTTTCGGTCATCACAGCGCCCGGCTGGATGCTGCAGTTGATGATAGCCGCCTCGAGGAGTTCGGCGGCCTGTTCGGCTTTGGTCTTGCGCTCTAAGGTATTTTGCATGCGCGGATTATATCCCAATCCAGTTCAAAACCTAGCCCCGGCTTACTCAAATCCAGACTTACCTTGCCATCGCTGTCGACCCGTGGCCCGTCTTTGAGTAGACGCTGGCGCAGCATGGACACGCTGGTGGAGTACTCCAACGGCTCGGCCTCTGGCTGGGCACAGAGCAAGTGCATATTGGTCGCCACTGTGATGTCGGTGTTGTAGCCGTGCGGGATAAAGCGCACGCCAGAGGCTTTCAGGCGCGGCAACAGCTTTAGTGTTTCACTGATACCGCCGACCAAAGTGACATCGGGCTGGGCAATATCGAGCGCACCGCCGGCTAGGTAGGGAACAAATTCGCGACAGGTCGTAAGCCCTAGGTCACCGACACCCACGGGGATCTGGGTCAGCTGGCGCAGCTGCTTGTGATCTTCTAGGTTGTTGAGATCAAAGGGCGCCTCTATCCATTTAAAATCTTGCGCCTCGAGTTGGGCGATAAAGGGGCGCAGCTGTGCTAGCTGGTCGAACTCCGCTGCCACATCTAGCATTAGCTCGACCTCAGGGCCGACAAAAGCGCGCACCGCGGCAAGGTTTTTATTCGCGAGGGTTACGTCTTGCCACCAGGGTTCGACGCAGATTTTGATGCGTTTAAACCCCTGCGCCAGGCAGTCGCCGAGCTGCTGTTCAAACCCTGCGGGCTCGCTTTGCATCGGGTAGATAGTGGCGTAGGTGTCGAGCTCTGTACGCACAGCGCCGCCGAGTAGCTCGACTAAGGGCTTGTGTTGCAGTTTTGCAAAGAGGTCCCAGATAGCGATATCCACGGCGCTGATGGCGTGAATTACCACACCGTGACGGCCGTACCAGCGGGTTTTATCGTACATCAGTTGCCACAACCGGCGCGGGTCGTCTAGCGTTTCGCCAATCAGTAAGCTGCTCAGGTCGCTCGCTAAGTGGTTGTAGGGCTTGGATTGGATGATCTCGCGCACCGCGGTGGGGTGTGAGTCGCTCTCGCCGAAGCCGTACTGGTCGTTGTCGGCGCGTACCACGACAACGACGTTTTGATAGCTGCCCTCAAAGTGTACGAAATCCGCTTGAGGATCTTGCAGGCAGTAGACTTCTACTGCACTAATGGTTGCTGGCATCGCAGTTATTCCTACAACTTAAAGTGACGTTCGCTGTAGATGAAGGGCTGCAGTTGATCCCAGTCCAGTTCTACCCCTAGTCCGGGTAAGTGCGAGGGGTGAATCTGCCCCGAGTCATCTGGGCGGAACACCTGCTTGGCGCCTATCTCGTATTTTTCAAAGGGGGCGGCCTGCTCGAAATACTCACAGTTGGCGTGGCTAAGCATCATGTGTAAGTTCGCCGCTTGAGTTAAGGTATAACCCCAGGACTGAACTTCTGTTTTGAGACCGCGCGCCTGACACAGCGCCATGGCTTTAGTGCCGTTGGTGAAGCCGCCGATGCCGGTGACATCAAAGCGCCCGCGATCCCAGCAACCCATGTTGAGTGCATGCTCAAAGAGGTGCAGATTAACGATGCTGTTACCGCCTGCAACGATATCAACGCTCAGCCTGTTACGCAGTTCGGCATAAGCTTCGAGTTGCATATCCGGCAGCGGCGCCTCGAAGAAATCCCAGCCCAGTTCCTCCAGCAGTTGGCCCATCTTTAGCGCCTCGCTGAAACTGTAGTTTTCATCGACATCTAAACTCCAGCCGATCGTGTCGCCTTTGAATTCTTCGGCCAGCGCTTCAACCAGTGCATAGTCTTGATCAAAAGTGCAGGGTGGGTGGATCTTGATTGCGTTGTAGCCTTGGGCCAGCATGGCGTGGCAGTAGTCGATATAATCGCTTATCTGTGGCAGCAGTGGGCTGGAGGCGTAGGCGCGCACACTGTGTTGCGCCGCGCCGAGCAATTGATAGATGGGAAGCCCGGCGAGCTTGCCGCGCGCGTCGTGCAGCGCGATATCGTAGAGCGAGCTCGAGAGGTGCTTGAGCGGCACGTAGCGGCTCATCAAGTCGCTGTAGATAGCGGCACAATCGGCGACCTCTCTGCCGAGTAAAAAGGGCGCGCTGAGAGCCGCACTTTCCAACAAGGTATGATCAAATTGGTGCTCAGTGTAAGTGGTGGCCCCGGCGATGGCTTGTGTGCCATCTTCCAGGGTCAGTTTGGCGATGATCATCGCCTCGTACATGGGACCCAGTTGAGCGGACCAAGTGATCCGCTCGCTGTCCGGGCCGACGCCGTAGAGTGCTACGGCGCTAACGCGGGGTGACTGGCTCATTTTGCAGTGTCTTCTCTGATGTATTTCAAGGTAGTGTACATCATGCAAATCAGGATAAACATGATCGGAAGGCCCGTGATGATGGCAGCCGTTTGCATTGTTTTGAGTCCACCTAAGAAGAGCAGCGCGACAGGCATTACCGCAATGGCGAAGCACCAAAATAAGCGGTTGTTGCGCTCAGGCTCCTGGCCTTCATCCAACTCTTTGGTGCTGGCGCAGGCCATAGTGTAAGCCGCTGAATCGAAAGTGGTCGCCAGCATTACGATACCGGAAATGCTCACAGCTACAAGCACTAGGCTACTCATCGGTAGTGTCTTGAACAGCTCGATAATCGCTACGGCAGGACCTGAGCTATTGACGATGCCAGAGAAATCTACGCCCTTGTTGATCTGCAAATCGATGCTGTAGCCGCCGAGCACGATGTAGAAGATCGCACAGCCGAGCGAACCCCAGAACAACATGCCCAGAATCACTTCGCGAATCGTGCGTCCACGTGAGATGCGTGCGACGAACATGCCCATGAAAGGTGCGTAGGAAACCCACCACGCCCAGTAGAACACTGTCCAAGCCTGCGGGAAACCGCTCTGGCCGATGCTATCTGTCCAAGTGCTCATGCGGATGTAGTTTTCAACTGCGTAGCCAAAGCTGTCCATGCCCAGATCTAAGATAAAGTTGCTCGGACCGACCACAAAGACATAGATCACGATGGCAATCGAAATCGTCGTTGCAAAGTTACTCAGGCGTTTGATCCCTTGCGCCAATCCCAGGCCGCTACTCACGGTGAAAATAGCGGTACAAGCGAGGATGATGCCTATGTCTAGGTAAGTGCTTTTGGGAATGCCGAAAACTTCCGACAGCGCGTTGCCTATCATAGGGGTGCCAAGGCCAAGGGAGGTTGCAGCAGCACCGAGTACGCCGAAGATGAAGAGGTAGTTGAGCACTGTACCGAGCGGGCCGTCGACTAAGTTACCCAGCGCACCGCGACAGCACTCGCTAATACCGTAAGAGTGTTTTTGGTGCACGTAGTAAACATAAGAAATAGCGACCGTGGGGACACAGTAGAGCGCCCAGGCGGTTGGCCCCCAGTGGAACAGGCCGTAGCCCTGCGCTACAACGTACATTTCAGGGGTTTTAGGCGTGATGCCAAAAGGCGTCCAGGCGTAGTGATAGCCCCACTCCGTGCCGCCCCAGAGCATCAAGCCCGAGGCAATACCGGCGAGGAAGACCATGGTCGCCCAAGAGCCTTTGGAGAATTCCGGCTTTGCGTCTGTGTCACGGCTGAGCACGATGTCGCCGCTGCGTGAGAAAGCAATGCCCAGTAGAAAGACCAGCGCCGCTAAGCCGATAGCGAGGAAGGCGAAGTCAAAGGTGCCGGTCATCCACTTGAAAATAGTGTCTTTAATCACCGCTTTGGAGGCCTCTGGATAGAGCACCAGCGGTACGATGGCCAGTAAAATGATCGACAGGCTGACGATTTGCATCTGCCGATTGGTTTCAACAGTTCTCATTATTTTTTTCCTGGTTGAGTTGCCAGTGCAGGCGAGCCCACACTGATAGTTTATAGAACATCTCTATACGCTGCACAGCGCTCTGCTTATGAAGCATTGCACTTTGCAGCATTAGTGCGCGGTCAATCGCACTAGGGCAGCTCCGTACGCGATGACATATCTGACAGGCAGATAACATCATGCTCTAGCGCTACCTCTGGGTGATGCATCCCGCATCTCACGGCGCCAGCATCCGAGCTGACGTTGTGCGCAAGGGGTTAACCGAGCGCAGCGTTTTGTTGCCAATTATTATTCAATCAAGCAGTTCGTCTTGAGCTGGGTGATTGCTGCCTCTGCGTGAAAGCGCATCGCTTTCTGGGCGGTTGTTGTAACAGCTGTTGTAATGCCGCTGTTTGCATTGTCTGCTTGGTTAATATCAGTTACTTCTCATCACTTGAGGCTGAAATGCAGCGGCTCAAAGCTGCATTAAATGCTGCATCTGCTGCCCTGAGATCTCTTGGAAGCGCTGCTGCTCGTCAATAGACAGCATGGCGGCCAGCGCGGCGGCGCGGCCGTATTCGAAGCACTGCGCGGTAACGCGGCTGCTGGCCAGCGCCTCGTGCTCAGCGCTCAGGCAGCGACCTGCGACAATAACGTTTTGTCCAACTTTGGGGACAAGCGTGTGGAAGGCGACATCGTAGTAGTCCTCGACCAGCCACTGGGTCTTGGGCTTGGAGCCATAGTGCAGCTCGATCGGCCAAGACGTGCGAGCGATGGAGTCATCGCGCTTGCGCGCACCGACCACGTCGTCGTTGCTCAGTTTCTCGACGCCGTCGATAGTGCGGGTCTGGCGCACGCCAACTTCAGTGCCGTAGTCGATAAAGTAGCTGTTCTCACAGCCGGGCACGTTTTCAACGAGGAAGTTGAAGAAGGCCTCGGCCTGATAGATAGAAAATTGCTCCGCCTCAGTGTGATCAACAGGGTCTGTTACGTCGAGGGCGCGACCGTCAAAGCCGGTGATCTTAGTGGCGTTGACCAGGATCTCGCCCGGGTTCACAGTGGGGAAGAGCCAAACTTTTTTGCGCAGCAGTTCATCCTCTGCCTGCAGCATGTCGACCACTTTTGCCGGGGAGATTGTGTCCTGTCCCCAGTAGTCCAGGTAGCGCTCGCGATCGACGTTGCCGATCTTAAACATCATAGAGGGGTTCTGAATCGCCCCGTCCTGTCCCTTAGTGGTTTTCAAGCCCAGCTTGTAGACCACATCCGCATCGCCGCTGGCATCGACAGCTTTCTTGCAGTAGACGCTGGTAAAGCCAGATTTAGTATTGAGCACCATGCCCGTCAGCGCATCGTCCTCGGCGATCACATCTATCATCTGGGTGTGGTAGAGCACAGTGACCTTGGCGGCGCGCAGCATATCGGTGGCGACTTTCTTGTACTTAGCGCAGTCGTGGGTAGCGACCCAAGTCTTGCCGTAGATTTGCGGCTCGGTGAGGCCGCCCGCCTGGTAAAGGGCATCGCGAAAACGCTCGGCGAAGCCGAAGATCAATTGCTCTGGCGAACCTGTGTGTGGGTCTTCAACTGTATTGTAGAGCCCGCAAATCGTGCCGGATAAGCCTGCGACTGCAGCGCCGCCGCAAAACCCTAGGCGCTCGATTAAGAGGACGCTGCGCCCGGCTTCTCCCGCGGTGACGGCGGCTGCGATGCCAGCGGGGCCACCGCCGACCACGATGAGGTCGAAACTGCCGAAGACCGGCAACTGAGATTTGTAGTTTTGCGGCAAGTTATTCTGGTACATAGCGCTCACAATATTTTAGTTATAATTCAAATATATTTTTAATATATTTCAGGTGTGGCGAAAATAACACTGCTCTATCACTGGGTCAAACGCATTTTTATTTGCGGTGCGGCGCCAGTGTGGTTGGAGCGGAGCAGCGATAGAGCTAAGCCGTTGTAAAGCAAGTACTAGTGAGGGTGTTTGGCGGTGGGAATTTTTTACTCAGTGCGAGCGCTCACGCCGGGTAGATGGCCTGTAGGGGGTAGAGCAGCTCTCTAAGGTCGGTCGATCGCGGTGCACTGTTGCTGCAGCCAGCTGATAAAGAGCTCTAGCGCCGGCGGTTGAAAATGCGGGTTGCGCTGCACGAAGTACTGACTGGGGTTGCGGTGCACAGGCTCGGTCAAGCCGATCAACTCGTCGCGCGCAATGGCGTCTATCACCAGTGAGCTGCGCCCCATGGCGATGCCGTGGCCCAGCTCGGCCAGCTGCAGTGTCATGTTTGACTGAGTCTGGCAGGGGATGTGTGCGCCGCTGAGCGAGAGCCCTTCGCAGGCCAGCCAGTAGTTCCAAGTGTCGCTGTAGTCTGCGGCAGTCGGGCTGGAGTCCCCCAGCAGCGGCAGTGTCAGCAAGTGTGTCAGCGTATCGTTTTCCAGAGGCGGCGTAAGCTTGTGCTGGGCGGCGAAGGCCGGCGAGCACACGGGGAAGAGGTACTCCTCAAACAGTGGCTCAGCACTTTTAGCGCGCTGCTCCAGCGGCGCGTAGGCGATGGCGGCGTGGGCGTGATAGAGCTCGAAATCCAGTGGTTTGGCGACAGTATTCAAGGAGAGCTTGATATCGGGATACGCGGCGTTGAAAGACATCAGGCGGGCAAAAAGCCAGCGAATGGCAAAGCCCGGCAGCACTGAGATGATGAGTTCATCGCTGTGCTGGCGGCGCCGCTCCTGCTCTATAGTGCGCTGCAGCGCGCCGAGGTTTTGCACCGTAGATTCCAGCAGCGCCTGCCCCGAGCTGTTGAGCGCAATGGCGCGCCCGGTGCGGCTGAAGACACTGAATCCCACCCTTATCTCCAACGTTTTGATGTGCTGACTGACTGCGCCCTGGCTGATGCCCAGCTCGTCGGCGGCTTTGGTAAAGCTGGCGTGGCGCGCAGCGCACTCGAAGATGCGCAGCGTCTGAATAGAGGGGAGTCTAAACATTTAGTATTAGTTTTTACTTATAGTTAATTAAGTAATCTAGGATAGGTTATTGCAGCTTGGCGCGCTAGTGTTAGCTCCATCCGCAAGTGGCTTGCGCAGGCACCACTTGAGACGATAATAAAAAAAACACAGGAGTGTATTGTGCAAAATACTGATTATCAGCCCAGCTTTGGGCAGTCGCTGCTGACCTTCGGCGCTATTGTTGCGGTCATAGGCACAGGGCTTTTCTATCTGCAGGTGAGTCTGCACAGCTTGATGTTGATCTGTCTCTTGATCGCGGGCCTGAGCGCCTGGCGATTGAGCAGTGACGGCTTCAGCTCGATTCGCCTGGCGATGAACAGCGGCATCAACAGCGCGCTGTCGGCGATTTATATCTTCATTCTGATCGGTGTGCTGATCGCGGCCTTCATTCAAAGCGGCACAGTCGCGGCGCTGATTTACTACGGTTTGGAATTCGTCTCCCCGGCGATTTTCCTGCCGGCGGGTTTGATTCTGTGCAGCTTTATGTCAGTCGCCACCGGGACTAGCTGGGGCACAGTCGGCACCGCGGGTGTGGTGCTCATGGGTATAGGTCAAGTGATGGGCATTCCGCTGCCGATCGTCGCGGGCATGGTGATCTCGGGCGCCTGCTTTGGCGATAAGATGTCTCCCGTCTCTGATACCACTAACCTGGCGGCGATGTCCTCGGGCACCGATCTATACAGTCACATCAAGAGCATGCTGTGCACCACGGGCCCTGCCTACATCATCTGCTTGGTTATCTTCACTGTGATGGGCATGAGCTATGCCGAGAACAGCCTGCCAGAGCAGGAGCTGGCGCAGATGCTGGCCGGGATCAACAGCACTTACACGATTAACCTGCTGTGCCTGCTGCCCTTTGTGGTGATGCTAGTGATGAGCTTGAAGAAGATCAGCGCGGAAGTGGCGATGTTCAGTGCTGCCGCGGTTGCGGTAATACTTGCGGTTGTGATGCAGGGCGCCGAGCTCAGCACTGTGCTCAGCGCGCTCTACGGCGGCGGCTCGTTTGAGACAGGTGTCGCCACACTCGACAAGCTCTTTGGTCGTGGCGGTATCTCCTCGATGATGTGGACATTATCGTTAGCGCTGATGGCCCTAGCGCTGGGCGGCATTTTGACCAGCTTTGGCTTCCTGCGCGTACTCATCGCCGGAGTTTTGGTCAAGGCAAAGCGCGGCGCGAGCTTAGTAGCGACGACTATCGCCTCTTGCTTCCTGGGTAACATGACTATGGGTGAGGCTTATATGTCGATCATTCTCGGCGGCCAGCTCTTTGGCGACGCCTACGACAAGCACCAAGTCGACCGCTCAGTGATGTCGCGCTCTCTAGAGGAGGGGGCGACATTGACCACTGCACTGATTCCCTGGACCACAGGTGGTGCCTTCTTTGCTTCGACACTGGGTGTAGAGGTGCTCGACTACGCCCCTTGGGCACTGCTTAACTGGATTAACCCTGTGCTGTCCATCGCCTTCGCCTACGCGGGAATAGCGATGTTTAAAGCGGCGCGTGCACCGCGAGATGGCGTACAGCCCACGCAGGTGGAGCAGAGCACCGCGCCGGCACAGGCCTAAACAAGGATGCTGTTGATCTTGGATCAACGGAGCCCCGCAGGGATGCCGGGGCACTTGAATTTCAATGATAAGGTATTTCTTATGTCGCAAGACTTGCAAGCTACATCCATACAGCTAGATATCTCCATGCTGCCCGAAGACTTACAACACGATGCGCCTGTGCTCACTGTCAATCGCCAGGGGGAGTCTGAAGAGGCTTTTATGCGCACTGAGTGCTATTTGGGATACGCCGAGCCCGACAAAACCTATCGTCTCAGCTATCAGGGCATGGAATTGGCGCCCGAGGCGCAGGTCGCAGCTCTTCCAGCTCCTGTAAAACCCCCGTGCACAACGCTGACGGGACAGTGGCAAAGCAGTATAGATTTGACCATAGACGATGCCAACATTCTCGGCGGCAACGGTCGTTATTTGCTGGCTGAAGGCGAGCGGCAACTGGAAATCGCAATTGCCGAGTGTACGGCAGAGCACTTGGCGTACTACGGCTGTCACTTAGTTCCTGTCGGCGAGGCGCTGCGCTTTGACTCCACCGGGAACCTACCGCTGACCATTACCGCAGTCGGTGCGACTTATCCGCAGGACTACTTGCTGCGGCCGCAACTCGGCGGTGGCGCCTATCTGGAGGTGCACGACAGGCCGCATTTTCACATGCCGATGGATCCGAGCTGCGGTGGCTATCTCATAGTGGGCAAGCGCAACGGCGATGCACTGGATGAAGTCTCCGCCTTTCAAATCCCCTACGGCTACGGCGTGCACATGGCGCCCTGGGTAATCCACTCGGATGCCTACTTGGTTGGTCGTTACATGGTGATTTACTCGGCGACACCTGAATTTTCTACTGTGATAGTACGCAAGAGCGACGGCGAGCTGGCCGAAGTGGCGTTTGTTTGAGAGTGGTATTACCTCACAAGTTCATACGACTTTGCGATTAGCAAGGTAATCGTTGGAAACGTGGCTACAGCTCACTCGCTGGCATAGGTTTCGGTGAGAACAAGAGTGAGGATTATCAAATCCTCTCACTTATAGCAGAGGGGCCTTAGCTGTTTTAATTGGCCGCTAACTAGCCCATGTAGTAGCCGTGACGAGAGAGGATATCGCCTAAATATTGATAGCGCTTAGGCTCGTCGTCAAAGGTTGCTTTCATATAGTCGTGGGCTTCCTGGCTGCTCACGAGGTTGTCGTAGTGGTGATCGCCAGGTCGCAGCATCACGTAGCTTTGCTGCTGCGGGTCGAAGCCAACTTTGATATCGCTACCGTACTCTTGCTCCAGCGCTTTGGTCGTCTCCATCTGTCGCATAAACTTGCTCAGCAACTGGCGCTCGTAATTGACAATATCACTGCTATCGCTGCTGAGTACAATCTCGGCTGGGTGCATCTCATAGCCTAGAAACGAGATAGGCGTGATGGTGCCAAACCCTGTCAGAGGTTCGTCGGGGGCTATCATGGTGGCTAGTTCTGGCCCCCCAATATTGCGCAGTTCGAACTCCTTCTCCTGCTGTTCTCGTACTTGAGCGGTATAGGCTATTTGTTCTAAAGGTGTGCCGCTAGCGGGTGAGCGCTCAAACCCATGACCGCTGACGATCACATTTAGCCCGCGGACGTTACGTGTTTCCGCTCCAGGGGTTACGTTCTGCGCGGCATCAGGTGTGGCGGCTTGGCTGACACGGGTGTTTGCTGTTAGAGAGGAGGCGGCCATGTTTGCTTGTGGCTGTTGGATACTTTGCAGTAGATGGGCGAAGGTCGATTGTGTCGTCGCACTATCTGTTTGTGGGTGAGGATTTAACCGCTGTGATGACTGGCCAGCTAAAGAGTTTGCGGAATAGTGGTTGTGTAGCTGCATCGTAAAGTCCCTTTTTGCGGCGTTAAAATGGTAAGACTGCTCACCCTGCAGTGTATCCCTAACCACTGGCAAGGGCTATTGACTCTGTTCGCACAGTGATTGAACCCTCTCGTGGCCGGACTTTTAATGAGATCGCTTTTTCACAGGGGCATCGCTCAGGTCAGTTGTTATGGACTCGCGACAGGTGTTGTGCTGGTAACTAGCGCTCTTGATCTCACTTTCCTAAGCAGTAAACTGGCCGGTAAAGAGTGAAGACGTGGTTTACGGCTTTCAATGGAGGGGTTAATCTTAATGAGATCATTGCTATATTTGGCCAAGATGGCACTCGGTCTGAGTGTACTAAGCGCGCTGCCCGTATACGCTCAGTTGAGTTGCGAGAGTGCTTTCAAAGATGCATCAACGCAAGCTTATACCTTATGCAGCCAAACGGCAGAGCAAGGCATCGCCGCCGATCAATACCGTTTGGCGCAGTTGCATATAGAAGGCCGTGGTGTCGAGCGCGATGTGGAGTTGGCTCACTACTGGTTGCTCAAGGCTTCGCGTGCGGATTATCCCCAGGCACAGTTTGAGTTAGCCAAGTTCTACTTGGCGGGCGATGACGCGGCGAAGAATATTGCCCAGGCGATGAATTGGCTGACTCTGGCCTCGGATCAAAACATTGCGGCGGCCTCGTTCACTTTGGGTGAACTCTACGAGCGCGGAGAGTTAGTGACGGGCAACGCTTCCCTGGCCAAAATCTGGTACACCTTGGCAAAAGAGCAGGGCGATGAGCGCGCTGCACAGCGATTGGCCGCGCTGGCTCAGTAGGAGAACAGTGGCATGGTTAGTACGGTGGAGAAGCCTAATATCCTGCGCCTCTTGTTGGCGCAGATGTGCTCGAGTGACCGGCACATCGATAATATTGCCAAGGTCAGTGCGCTGGCTTGCGCTGCGCAGGCGCAGGGCTGTCAGCTGTTGGCGCTGCCAGAGGCCAGCGGCTTGATCGATGCCTCGGCTGAGCTGGCTAGAGATCAGATAGTGGAGGTGAGGCAAGACCCTTTTATCCAGCACTGTCAACAGCTCGCCGCGCGCTATCAGCTGTGGATACACACGGGCTCAACGCCAGTTAAGGGGCCGCAGAAGTGGCTCAACCAGAGCCAGTGTATCGACAAGAGCGGCGCTGTGCGCTGTTACTACAGCAAAGTGCACCTCTTCGATGCCGTGCTCGAAGGCCAGGCACCGATCGGCGAATCCGAGCGCTACAGTCCTGGTGAGCAAGCGGTGCTGCAGCGTACTCCCTGGGGCAACTGGGGCATGAGTATCTGCTACGATGTACGCTTTCCCCAGCTCTATCGCGACTACGCCCTAGCGGGTGCTGACGTTGTCTTTGTGCCCGCTGCATTCACGTTAAAGACAGGTCAAGCCCACTGGGAGACCCTGCTGCGGGCGCGCGCAATTGAAAATGGACTCTGGATAGTCGCTGCGGCCCAGGTGGGTACCCACGCGCGTGGACGCCGTAGCTGGGGAGAGTCTATGGTGATCAATCCCTGGGGCGAGGTAGTGGCGCGTTTAGACACACAGACCGAGCAGAGTGAAGTGGTGGAGATAAATCTGGCGGAAGTGGCGCAGGCGCGCCGGCAGATCCCCTCACTGCAGCACGCCAGAGATTACACTCTTTCAATCAGCGAGTGAACGCTAGCCCTCACGCTGTTATACACTCGGCCGACAACCTTGGTGTTAAATGCTATTTTTTCGCCCACATCGCGTTAAGTGAAAGTGGCGATTAGTGCCAGGGAGAGGTCGGCCATGCAAATACACTCACATCAGAATATCCAACCGCAAGCGGATTCACAGCGCCTGTCTTCAGAGATTGGGCGATTGAACGCCGACCGTGCGCAGCGGCTTGACGCCGAAAACCTTCCAGCAGTTAATACTATTATAGCGATTACCACAGCGCACAGCGCAGATGGAGCGGCTGGTACAGTGACACGCAGCGAGGGGATGAGCTTTCTCAAGGGTGATCATTTAGACGTCACTCTCCCCGACGGTGAGCACAACGAACCTCTGGTTCACGCGCTGTTAAAGCTCGATGAGGCTGGCCAGAAAGCACTTATCGACTCCGGACTGTTGGACGATGAAGATGGGAGGCAGTTGATTGCGCAGATGGAGCCCGAGCAACTGGCGCAGTTTGCAGAGGTCGCCAAGGGGCTAAAACAGCACACTTGGAGTCCTGACGAAAAAAGCCAGTTGTTGGGCTTTCAAGTACAGCTTAAGCGCTTTACCGATCAGCTGATCGGGGTTGATGAAGAAACCCAGAAGGGGCTGCTCGAGCGCGGTGCACAATACGCGCAAAGTGCAGTCACCCATGATGCTACTGAAACTTACAATGCAAATGGCAAAGTGCTCAACAAGGTCAATCCCGCGTCGCGCGCACTGACTGATTTTGTGCAGGCGGTTGTCAATGTAGAGGCCCCCAGTGAGTTACTGACGACACTTGATCAATTCTCCGAGCAGCAGAGCCGCAACTTACTCGCCGTGTATGCCGTCGATGCCAACCAGGGTGAGCGCGCCGTCGAGGGGTTGAAAGACAGCAGTGAAGAAATTCGCGATCTCTTCCTCGATCAATTTGCCAAGCTCAGCTACAGCACAGGTTATGACTACCTCGGATTCTGGAATAGCTCGTCCTTTGACGAGGGCAGCGCGCTGCAAAATCGCTATTACAACCCGCACAGTGTGCGCCCCTCTGCACTGATAGATCAAACCTTAGAGTTGATGGCGAACTACGATTTCAGCGATGAACAGTTAATCGCCCTACACAGTGATTCTCAGGGGTCGATTGCCGAGCAGAAAATGATGCTCGATGTGATGGAAGTCGGGCTGGAGCGTTTGCTGGGGCGTGAAGAGGGCGGAAAAACCTCGCTAGAGGGGCACGAGGATGTATTAGAAGTACTCTCTGCAGTGCGTAATAGCAGTGCGGTGCAAGAGTTGATGACAGACGCGCGCTACGACACTTACTACAGTGAGACGCTGGAGCGCGAGGTCACTCACCCCAAAAAGCAGGGCGCGGCCATGCACGCAAGTGAGAGCGTGATTGAGGTTATGGTGAGTCAGGCATACTTGCAGTCGCAGCAGCGTGAACCCAGTGGTGAGGATGTGAGCAGTTTCTCGTTTGAATCGCTCAGTGACAGTGTGGATGCGCTGGCCAATCAACTACTTAACTTGGAGTCAGCAGAGCAAGATAGCACAGTGGCGCAGCTGCGCGGCAAGCTAGGGGCTCAGGGGCCGCTGGCGCTGCGCGATGCGCAGTTGCTCGAGCACTCCCTGGCAGATTTTGAGCACAGGGTGAATGCGCTGAGCCAAAGTGGCGATCCGGCCAAGCTGCTGGAGGCCGCCGAGGAGAACAGTGCTGTGCCCGCCGATGATTTTTGGCGCGTGGCAGACGCCTTTGGATCGCAGGTCGATCTGTTTGCGACCACTTACGCGCTGCTAGAGGAAGACGAGCAGGTGAAACTAGTGCGCGATTTGCTTGAGCACTTGGACGAGCCGCAGGATGAGGGCCCGGCGCCGCAGTTGGCCGAGCGCTTGAATTCGTACGATCAGGGCTGAGTAAACGCTTTGGCTACTTCATACGTTTCTAGTAAAAGTATGAAGTTAAATTATTGATTTACAATCAATAAAATCTAAAACACAATGGTGTTGTTCTGCTTTTGAGTAACGCCTATGTCTTTTGCTTTGCCCTTTAGTCCACTGATGAATACCACGTTTCGTCGTCTCTTTGCCGCTCAAGTGACGTCGTTGTTTGGCGCGGGTTTAACCACTATTGCCCTGGCGTTACTGGCCTACGATATGGCGGGTGATCAAGCCGGTGCAGTGCTGGGGACAGCGCTGGCGCTTAAAATGCTGGCCTATGTCATCTTTGCGCCCATGGGGGCAGCGCTGACTGCTAAATGGCCTAGGCGAGCACTGATGGTGGGCTTAGACCTACTGCGTGCAGCCATCGTTTTGCTACTGCCCTGGGTGTCCGAGTTGTGGCATATCTACACCCTGATTTTTATCCTGAGTTTGTGCTCGGCCATATTCACCCCCACGTTTCAGGCGCTGATACCCGATGTGGTTGAAGGAGATACTGAGTACACCCGCGCGCTAGCACTCTCTCGTCTGGCCTACGATTTGGAGAACATTCTCAGCCCGGCAATCGCGGCTGTGTTGTTACTTGTGGTCAGTTACAGCGATTTTTTCAGCGCCAATGCGGTGACGTTTGCCGTCTCAGCACTGCTCTTATTGGCAGGGCGCTTGCCGGCGCGCAAGGCTCAGCAAGTACCACGCAGCTTTACCGAACGCCTCGTCGAAGGTGTTCAAGTGTTCGCGCGGACACCGCGGCTGCGCGCGCTGCTGGCAATCAATTTGTGTCTGGCGGCGGTAGTGGCGATGCAAATCGTTAACACTGTGGTCTACGTGCGCGCAGAGTTGGGCCTAGGTGAGCAGGCGCTGGCCTGGGTGTACACAGGGTTAGGAGTTGGAGCTGTTGCAGGGGCGCTACTGGTACCTGGCATCGTCGAGCGCACGGGCGAGAGACGCGTGATGCTCATCGCGGCGCCTGCACTGGCGGTGTTGCTGGCCCTGGGCTGTGCGGGGCCATCACTGGCACTTTTAATCGCGCTCTATGTCGCGCTGGGCGCAGCGGGTGCCTTAGTGCAAACCCCAGTCGGTGCTGTACTCAAACGCTCCTGTGCCCAAGAGCAGCGACCGGCGCTGTTTGCTGCGCAATTCTCGCTTTCCCACGCCGGCTTTTTACTTTGTTATCCGCTCGCCGGTTGGCTTAGTGCCCGTTACGGCGTGCAGTTTAGCTATTTGGCGATGGCGGGACTGGCACTGATTGCAGCACTTGGTGCCTGGTTGCTGTGGCCTGGCGATGATTCGCGAGCATTGCAGCACACGCATCCGGCGCAACATCACGCGCACTGGCACAGCCACGCCGATGGTCACCACTGTGATCACTCCCATGCCGAAGATCCAGGTGAAGCGCCGCACTACCATCCGCACTACCACCCTCAGGTAGCGCACAAACACGATTTTGTGATCGACTACCATCACAGCGAGTGGCCCAAGTAAGCGCACCTCGCTAAGTTTGCGCCTTGGCCAATGACTACTATACTGAATGTCATAAAATATTATAAATGCTTGTAATGGAAGGCAGTTCTTAATGGATTAATGACGGCTGGAGGTAGCGATGAAAAGTGGACTGAGAGCGTTAATTGCGTGTGTTCTGACAGCGCATACAAGCTTGCTTTGGGCGACGGTTGAAGGCGCTGAGAAAAAGGGTGCAATAAACTGGCTACGCATGGATTTCGCACCGCTAGAAATAGCGCACGGCCCCTTTGCAGGGAAGGGGGAAATAGACTATCTGCGGCGCTATGTAATGCAGCTACTGCCTGAATATGAGCACGTGGATCCCCTTCTCGTCTCTCAGGGGCGGCTGCTTAAACTCTACCGCAAAGATAACTATTGTCATGCCGCGCTCTTAAAGGGGCCACAGATCGCTAAATTAGGTTATATGTCCGTTGGCTACAGCATGGCGTTCGGTCATGAGGTGATTACAACGCCGGCATTGCACCGTGACAAATTTAATGGGGCGAAAGTACTGTCTCTCACTTCGCTGATGCAGCGCGAGGACCTGATATTGGGGATAGGGAGCCGGACATTAGGTCCTGTTATCAATGAGATCCTAGCGCCCTATAAAGGCACCGAGAAAATCAACGATAGACAGGCAGCCCATGTTGATAACGCGCTAATCGAGATGATTTTCTTTAATCGTATCGACTACACGCTGGATCATCAGACGGTCGTTGCTTTCTGGAACGAGGCAAACCCTGATAAGCCCTTGGTCAGCATTGAGCTCAAGGAGATGTCCGATCATGTGCTCAGCGCAAGAGTGACATGTTCAAAGACTCCCTTTGGCAGAGATGTGATAAGAACGCTCAATAAGCGGCTCTTGGCGCAGAGACACGAGCGCAGCTACATTGACTGGCTATTATCCATTAACAGGGTACCTAAGCATCGCTACGCTGAGTTTCATCGCACTTACCGCAAAAAAGTGCTGAGCGATGAGTGGACCAATGCGAATTGAGCGGCCTACCCGGTTGTTTGCAAACAGTGTTAAAGCGCTGGCTTTTTGAGTCGAGTGATGTCAGATTAGGCTATTAATTTTTAATTAAGGTTGTTGGCGTGGAGTTGGCGCACGGGTCTATACATTTTGAGTTTGATCATCGGATTTTTGTCATTCGCCTGGTCGGTGCAATTAACCGTGAAACCTCGCAACGCGCTCAAATAGAGCACATCAAAGCGCTAGAAAAATGCGATCTCTCCAGCCCTTGGGGCGTGCTAGTCGATATGACGGATTACCTAGGCCACACACCAGATGCGGAGGATGGCAGTGAGGAAGTCCGCACGTGGTGCCTGGCGCGTAACTTGAGCTGTGAAGCTTATGTCTACGGGGATAACGCTTTTAAAAAGAGTATGATAGAAAGGTTTCTCAGCGGGCTTGAGACCCAAATCCCGCATCAGTTTTTTACCACGCAAGCGGATGCCTCTGACTGGCTTCATCGCCAGCTGGCGCGCTAGTCTTCGTAGAGCGCAAAGCTGTTTTTCCCACTGTTCTTGATCTCGTACATCGCACTGTCTGCCTGCTTGAATAGCGTGTCGGGCGTGCTGCCGTGTGCTGGATAGAGCGCAATACCGATACTCGCGCTGAGGCTGTAAATTTTATCACTTTGGATTTCGTAAACCTGTGACAGCGACGCGTTTAAGCGCGAGGCAATGTGCAGGGTATCTTCAGCGGTGATGTCGCTGAGCAAGACGGCGAACTCGTCGCCACCGACGCGCGCCGGGGTGTCGTTGTCGCGCATGTGAGCTCTGATACGCTCAGCGGCCATGCGCAATACCGTATCCCCTACTGCGTGTCCGAAAGTATCGTTGACCTGTTTAAAGCCATCCAGATCGATAAACATCAGGGCGCACTGGCTGTTCTCCTCGCGACAGCGCTGAATCTCGCGGTGTAAATTGGCGCGGCACAGTCTGACGATAGGTAACCCTGTGAGAGCGTCGTGGTTGTTGCTGTGTAAAAGTGCGGCAGAGGTGCTCTTTAGTTCTTTAAGCGTGCGATTGAGTTTGGCGATGACGGGCCAGACCACTAAAAAGCCGCACAGAATACAGCCCAGTGCGAGCAGTGCTCCGACGACATAACTCTGCGAGGTAAAAGAGTGTTCAGGCATTGGAATAGTGACCTCGCGCACACCGCGAAAGTCACCAACTTGCCAGTTCACAGGAAAGTGGTAGTTGCTGCTGTTGTGACACTCGACACAGCTAGGTCCCATGTACACTGGCGCGGCCACACGCATGACCTGTGTTTCTCCGCGCAGCTCTACCGCGCTGTAGCTCGGTGTATCCCCCTTGGCGAGAAGATCTAGGGCGCGACGGCTGAAGCTGTCGAGTTGGCGTTCGCGTTTGTGCGCGAAGGGGTGGTCGCTGTAGAGCGTGAGGTTGAGCTGAAGGTCGCTTTTTTGTAAATACTCGCCAAACGTGTTGGTAAATGTGGCGGGAAAGGGAATCTTGTGTATTTCCTTGGCCGGTGCGGCGGTCAGTTCTGCACCTGAATTGACCGCGCGCGGCACAATCTCGCGCGCGTAGTAGCTCTGCAACTGAGAGAGCGTCTGCAAATAGGTATCGGCCATGTTTTGAGTCAGCGAGTTACGAATTAAGTTTTCGTAGAGATAGGCGCCGCCGATGAACAGCGAGGCGCTGATCAAGATATAGCTAGACAAGACGAGTAGCGGTTTTTTACTCAGCATGTACACGACCTAGACTTCAGAGTTAACAACGTAGGTATGAAACTTAACGCAAGCTTACCTAAAGTGTAGGTTAGATGTTCGAGATTGCAAATGTTGAAAGCGCTGGCAGCCGTTTACCCGCGCTGCCTGCGCACTTCTTCGGCGATGATGGCTACCCCGGGCTCAATCAGCGACTGATCTATCGATGAATATCCCAGACGCAGGTGGTTCTTATTGGCCACAGGGTCGCTGAACATAGAGCCTGCCGGTTCAAACCACACACTCCTACGCTTACACGCGCGCTGTAGCGCCAGCGCGTCAATGTCCTGAGGCAGTTCAACCCAAAAGCTACCGCCACCGAAGGCCGGTGGAATAGCGCTGCCAGGTAAGTGTCGGTTGAGTGCCTCGGACATGACGTGGCTGCGCAGCTTGTACTCGCCGGTCAGCTTAGTTAAAAAGCGATCGAAGTATCCGCGCTGCATAAAGAGCGCGACACTGCGCTGATTGTTCACAGGTGGGTGCCTGATGATGTGGTGGCGCAGTGCTTTGGCCTCTCTAATAAAGTGCCTGTCGCCCACCATGTAGCCGATGCGCAGCCCCGGCAGCAGAGATTTAGATAAACTGCCGGTGTAGATCACATTGCCCCAGTTATCCATACTTTTGAGTGCCGCA
>JBMZCU010000012.1:0-24926 GCA_049613705.1 Pseudomonadales bacterium
TACTCTCCTGGGCGTGTCTCCTCCTGCAGCAGGAAAATTTTATCGGTCGGTGCGCCTTCACCTAGCGCGGGTTGCTCTGCCGGGTCAAAATTTTGCACCGCGACAATATCGCCAGCATCGTTTTGCTTGGCCTCGTGAGCGTCGTATTTCCAGCGACAGCTGTTAGTGCAAGTGCCCTGGTTCGGATCGCGTTTGTTGATATAACCAGAGAGCAGGCAGCGCCCGGAATAGGCGATACACAGTGCGCCGTGTACGAAGACCTCGAGCTCCATTTCAGGGCAGCGCATGCGGATTTCCTCGATTTCATCGAGCGATAATTCGCGCGAGAGAATAACGCGCTCGACGCCCATGCTGTGCCAAAATTTAACGGCCGCCCAGTTCATGGTATTTGCCTGCACTGAGAGGTGTATAGGCATCTGCGGGAAAGCTTCTTTAACCAGGTGGATCAGTCCTGGATCAGACATGATCAAGGCATCGGGGCCCATTTCGATGATAGGGGTGAGGTCCTTGATATAGGTTTTAAGTTTGCTGTTGTGAGGCAAGATGTTGCTCGCCAGATAGAACTTTTTTCCCAATTGGTGGGCGATATCGATACCGCGGCCTAAGTTCTCCATGTCGAAGTCGTTGTTGCGCACGCGCAGGCTGTATCTAGGTTGGCCGGCGTAGACGGCGTCGGCGCCGTAGGCAAAGGCGTATTTCATGTTGCGCAGGGTGCCGGCGGGGGAGAGAAGTTCTGGTCGTTGCATCTTTGGGGCTCATCGGTAATATCTGTGTTGGTGCGCTGTATTTCACAGCGCGCGCACCATATCACACCCGGGTGGTACAAAGTTTGCCCGGCTACCGGTTTGTTGCGCTAGATCAATTTTGAGGATAGCTATGAGAGCACAGCAGCGTTTGTTTGCCCGTTTCATCAATCAGTTGAAGCCTGGAGAGTTGACCTGGATTGGGCTGCGGCCTGAAAAGCGCACAGCAATGCAGGTAGTAGAGCGTGCGATAGCGCACCAAGGGCTGGGGTTGGAAGGTGATCACCGCAGTACCAAAAGTATAGGCTCTGCTCGCCAAGTGACGCTCATTAGTGAGGAGTACATCGCCCAGATTGCGCACTTTTGCGGCGCCGAGGTCGTGCCGCAGATTCTGCGTCGCAATTTGGTGGTCAAGGGCATTAACCTCTCTGCGCTACGCCATCAGCAATTTCAGATTGGCGAGGCAATCTTTGAAGCGACCGCGCTGTGTCATCCTTGCTCACGTATGGAGCGCGCACTCGGCCCTGGTGGGGTTGCGGCAATGCTCGGCCACGGAGGGTTGTGTGCAAAGGTTTTGCAAGGCGGTGAGATTGCCTTGGGCGATGCCTTGATACCTTTGGCCCCTCAGGAGCTAGAGTAGCAAACCGCCGTCGATGTGAATGGATTGGCCGGTAATATAGCGGCTTTGATCGCTGAGCAGAAACTGCGCGAGAGAGGCGACTTCCTCGGGAAGCCCAAGTCGCCCGGCGGGGATACGCCCTTGGATCTGGGACAGTGCATCAGGTGATGGCGGCCTGTGGTGTGCGCCATCTTTTTTGATATAGCCAGGGACGATAGCATTGCAGCGCACACCTTGTGATGCATACTGAGCAGCGAAAGATTTAACCAGCGCCTCGAGCCCGGCCTTCGCGGAGGCAGATGCCGGTGTAATACTCTTGCCGACTATCATCTTGTGGGCTAAAAATGAGCTGACAGCAATGTAGCTTCCCTGATTTTTGAGTAGCATCTCGCTAAGAGACTGCATCAACATAAAATTGCAGCGCTGCATCAGGTGAAGCGACGTCGTGAAGTCCTCTGCCGAAAGTCTTTCGAAATCCCGCCAGTCGGGAAAACCTGCGGCGCAGACAACACCTTTCAGTGAGGGAGTGTGCTCCCTGGCGAGCTCGATTAACGCCTTACAAGCAGAAGTATCACTCAGATCTGAGTACGTCTGGTGCACAGTGGCGCCTTTGTTGCGACAAATATTGGCGATCTCGGTGAGTCCCTGGGTGTTTGACTTCGTTTGCAAGAGCAGTTTGCAATTTGGGCCTGCTATTTTCTTCGCTGTGGCGGCGCCGATACCGCTGGCCGCCCCGGTGATGAGAAACTGTCCTGTTTGAGCCATAAGTCATTGTCCATTTTAGTTTTTAACCGATACTAATGCAGCTGTTAAGAGAATACTACACTAGTTAATAGGGCTTGCTCGCTTGCGGTCAGCACGCGGCAAAGCCAATGGCGGACAGTGGTGGACAGTGTAGCGCGAGCTCTTGGCCTGGCTTGCTGCGCGATGATCAGGAGCGTACGTGCTGAGTGAACGTGGTATTTAAAGTCTTTATCACTTGGACCTTTGGCGGGGGACCCTCTAGAATGCTCGGCCCTGTGAATGATCTGGAGCTTGCTGTGAACAGACGTAAAAAAATTAACTCAATTCTCAAAGCTAAAGCTAAAAAAGCGAACGCAAAAGCCAACCCGAAAAAGAAAGAAGCCTATGTTAGCAAGGCAGAACGTGCACGCCTTGAACAGCTTGAAAATGATTCACCTGCACTGCAAAGTTCGCCAGAATCTGCGGATTAGAGCTATAAAAGCCTTTGACCTTAAGGATTTAGCCTGCTGTGTATAGTGCTTGATAGTGGCGGGCGCACTAGCATTGCAACAAGATGTAACCGGTGGTTGTGATGTATTCACTGAGGCTCTCCTTTGTGAATGATTGGGATTTAAAAATTTTAGGGTCTTGTTGGCAGCCCGACAAACGAGTTATTCTGCCTGTTCGATTAAATTTTTTTTAACTGAGTGGTGTATGACTCAAGAGCTTCCTCCGCTTAATTCGCTGCGCGCATTTAATGCAGTGGTGAAATACATGAGCTTTCAGCGTGCTGCCGAGTCGCTGTTCGTCACCCCCGCCGCTTTGAGTTACCAGGTTAAACAGCTCGAGCAGTTCATGGGGGTGAAATTATTTAAGCGCCTTAATCGTGCGATTGAACTGACGGAGCAGGGGCGAATGTTGGCGCCGGGTGTGGAGCAGGGCTTTGAGGTACTGGCACACAGTGTGAAGTTGGCGATGCGCCAGCCCAATAGTGATGTGCTTGTGATATCGGCGGGGCCCGCTTTTACCTCTAGGTGGTTGGCGCCTAGACTGTATCGTTTTATCGCTCAGTATCCGCATATAGATGTACGTATATCGGCAACGATGCAAGTGAGTAACCTTGCCGATGGCGATGTAGATATTGCAGTGCGTTACGGCCGCGGTGAATACCCTAAGTGTCGCAGCGACAAGTTACTCGATGAGTATGTTGTGCCGCTCTGTAATCCGCAGTTACTGAAAGGAGAGACGGCGATGAGCTTGTCATCACTGATGCAGCAGACGTTGATTTACGATGACACTCCCATCGCGCACGACTTTTTTCTTACAGCGTGGCCGCAGTGGTTTGAAGCGCTCGGGATCAACGGTTTTTCGCCGAAAAGAAAAGGGCTTCACTTTAATGTCACCGAGCATGCGCTAAACGCGGCAGTCACAGGAGCGGGCGTTGTGTTAGGGCGTGCGGCGCTTGCGCAATCTGACTTAGAGTCAGGGCGATTAGTCATTCCCTTTGATCACAAAATAAAGCAGCCGCACGCATTTTTTAGTGTTGTACTTGAGGGCCGAGTGGAGGAACCGCACATTGCGGCGTTTCGTCAGTGGCTGTTTGATGAAGTGCATGGTGAGGTTGATATGAGCACGCCGGGCACCTTAGTGTAACTGTCGCAAGGACTCGCCTCGATTTGTTCTTTACTGCGGCCTTTTGTAATATGGCGCTTTTTTTGCGCGAGAGTGCGATGAAACCGCTGCTATTTTTAATCCCCGGTACGCTCTGTGATCGCCAGCTGTGGTGTGAGGTCGAGGCACCTTTGCAGCGTATATCAAGGCCAGTGTTTTTAGACGTTCCCGGTACGGGGGATCTCGCCAGTGTTATTGAGCAGCTCGCTGCTGATATTGAGCGTCTGCGCGATGGACAATCCTATGCGCTGCTGGGGTTTTCGATGGGCGGCTATTTAGCGGCAGCGCTGGCTTGTCGCTCTGCACTTGGCTTATCGCGCTTACTGTTAGCTGGGAATGTGCCCAGAGCACTTCCTGCCTCTGAGCTTACACAGCGCAGGCAAGTGACAGAGCTCATTGCGCGAATGGGCTATCGCGGTATATCTGCGGCTAGGGCAAAACAGTTGCTGCATCCGGTGTGTTCACGCCAGAGCGAAATTGTTGCCTTAATTCAAGAAATGGACAGTCGCTTCACTCAAGCTAGGGTGTTGCAGCAGTTGCACGAGTTGGCTCACCGCACAGATTTGTGTGAACAACTCACCGAGCTAGACTTACCTGTTTGGCTTTGTCACGGCGATAGTGACACTTTAGTAGATCGCGCTCAAGTTGCGGCATTAGTGGCGCGTAGTGAATATATGGAGCAGCGTGTCGCTACCGCTAGCGGACACATGTTACCGCTGGAGCAACCTGAAATATTTATTGATTATGTGGAGAGCTGGCTTGAGTGCTAAAGCGGCGGCAATTGCCTTGATAGACCCGAAGAGCCCGAGTAATGTCGGTGCGGTGATGCGTGCAGCAGGCTGCTATAGCGCGGAGCATGTTTTTTACAGTGGTGAGCGCTATGATCGCGCGGCCAAATTCCACACGGATACAAAAAATGTCAGTGCGCGTATCGCTTTGACGCACATTGATGATATTGCATCACTCAAACAGCCTAGCAGGGCATTGGTTTGTGTCGACCTGATAGAAGGGGCGACGCCCCTACCTCAGTTCGAACACCCGGAGAACGCTGTGTATATTTTTGGGCCTGAGGATGGCAGTATTTCACAGCGCTTAGTGGATATTGCAGATGCTGTAGTATACGTGCCGACTGTGGGGTGTATGAATTTAGCGGCCAGCGTCAATGTCCTGCTCTACGACAGATTGGCAAAGATGACGGATCAATTTGAAGGGGATGCGCAAATTAGACGCAGTCGCGATACCAATAACAAAGTCAGCGTACGCTCATCTCTTTAATAGGCCGCAATGTAGCCATCTGCTCGCGCTTCAGTGCCACCGCTGAGAACGCCGCTGTGAGGGTCGCGCAAAATAATTTGACCGCGCCCAAAATCTGTTGGGTCAAAGTCGATGGTTATCTGATGTCCCTTAGCGCTCAGAGCTTGTGCGGTCGCGTTAGCAATACCTTGCTCTAAAGAGATGCTGTTACCCTCGAGCCACTGCCAGCGCGGAGCATCCAGTGCGGCCTGGGGATTCAGCCCGAAATCGAGCATATTCATCACAACTTGCATATGCCCTTGAGGTTGCATGTAGCCTCCCATGACGCCAAAGGCGCCCAGCGCTTGGCCCTGTTTGCTGATAAAGCCAGGGATGATGGTATGCAGTGGCTTTTTACCCGGTGCGAGCGCGTTGGCCTGACCAGATTTAAGGGAAAAACTGCGGCCGCGGTTCTGCAGGCAAATACCTGTGCCGGGCACAACCACCGCAGAGCCAAAATCGTGATAGTTGCTCTGAATAAAAGACACCATGTTTCCCTGATTATCAGCGGCGGCTAAGTAGACAGTGCCGCTGCGCTTGGGCTTGCCAGGCGAGGGTAGGCGGGCGCGTTCGCCAATCAGCGCTGCGCGCTCGCACGCGTAAGATTTACTGAGTAGCCCTTGGACACTTTCAGTCATTGTGGCGGGGTCTGCGATGTAGGCGCGGCCATCGCTATAGGCGAGCTTCATCGCTTCAATTTGGCGGTGTAGTGTGTCGATATCGTCGCGCCCAGCAAGTGGAAATTGCTCGATAATATTCAGTGCACTCAGGGCGATTAGCCCCTGGCCATTGGGAGGGATCTCCCAGACATCATAGCCTTTGTAATTTGTGCTGATAGGATCGACCCACTGCGCTCGGTATGTTGCTAAATCCTCTAGCGATAAATAACCGCCGCTACGGGCGCTGAAATCGGCAATACGCTCGGCCAGTGCGCCGCGATAAAAAGACTCGCCTTGAGTCTCTGCAATCTCACGCAGCGTCTGAGCTTGCTGCACATTGGTGAATACTTGGCCTGCACGGGGTGCTTCACCGCCGGGGGCAAAGTTCTCATGCCAGTGATCGAATACGTCATCGCTGAGCGAGGCGATCTTAGTCATTGCTTTTTGCCACTGAGCAGCAATGGTCGGTGAGACGACGAAGCCTTGTTCTGCCAGTGTAATAGCCGGTGCCATAACGTGCGCTAAGGGGAGTGCACCAAAGCGCTCGTTTAAGGTCGCCCAGGCACTGGGACAGCCTGGCACGGTGACGGGGAGCCAGCCGCGAAGCGGTATTTCATCAAAGCCTAGAGCGTCGAGTGTGGCAATATCGAGTGCGGCGGGTGCAGGACCACTTGCATTTAAGCCGTGCAATTTGTCTTTAATCCATACCAGTGCGAAGGCGTCGCCGCCAATACCGTTGCTGGTCGGCTCGACAACGCTCAGCGCTGCGGCTGTAGCAACCGCTGCATCAACGGCATTCCCGCCTTGTTGCAAGATCTGTAAGCCCGCTTGCGCCGCTTGGGACTGGGTGGTGGCGACCATGCCGTTTTTTGCGTAGCTAAGGGTGCGTCGTGAGGAGTAGGGGTAGTGATGTGGATCATTGCTGTGCATAAGTTCCCCTCAAATAGTGCGCTTAGCTCTTGCGCTTTAGTTTGCGGCTCTTGCGCTCAAAGAGTTTGTCGCTCAGTGAGCGAGATTTATCGCGCTCCTGTGGCGTTGGCTGGCGGCGCACGTGGAAACTGTGGCCAAGGTCTGTTACTTGGCTACTGCCAGCAGGCGGTGCAGGAGCTGGGGCTGGTGAAGCTTGTGGTTGTGAGTACTGTGGTAGCTGACGTTCTTGCAGTTCTTGGCGCAGCGCCTGTTCTGCTGCTTGGCGCAATTGACTGTCGTGCAGCTGGCTGGCCAGCTCGTCGCGCTGGTGAGCAGAGGAGTCTAGCTTGTACTGGGTCTGTGACAGGTCGCGCTGCGTACTCTGTAGCTCTTTGTCGAGAATGTCGACACGCTTTTCGGCGCGCTCTAGAGAGCTCACGGCTTGCTGCTCGCGCTGTTTAGCCAGTGTCAGTTGTTCACGAGTAATATCGATAAGGCCCTCGGCCTTGGCGACCCGAATATTGGCATCGAGTAGGTTTTGTTCCAGCAGTTGCTTATCGCTGCTCACTTGCGTGAGTTCGCGCTGTAGCTCATCGCGCTGGCGCTCGCTGGCAATAAGTTGCTGGCGCTCTTCTTCGATAGTTTGCACTGAGGTTTGGAAGTTGGCGTCTAGCTCTCGCACTTGGGCGTCGAGCTGTTGAATCTGTTCGCGCATTTGGCGCTGTTGACGCTCTGCACTGCGCTGCGCTTGCACCGCGTTGCTAACCTGGCTTTCAACTTGAGTTTGTGCAGTAGCGGCAACATCGCTCCACAGCTGGCTGGCCATGTCGCCAAATGTTTTTTGCATTTGATACATGGTGGCCTCAATTGACGCGGGCATTTGTTTATCAATAACGGCGGCCGGTTCAGTGGGCAGGAGCTCACTTTCAACAGCAGCCGGTGCCATGGCCACAGGTGCCACTTCTATATGGGGTTCGGGAGCGGCGCGAAGGTGTTGTTCCATCACATGTTGGATACGCAAGTAGTCGCCGCCACCGAGCATTGCCTGTACAGCCCAGGGGGTAACATCCTGACCTTGTGCCGTCAGCGCGTCTATGGTCTGTCGAATGCGTTGATCAGAAAATGGCTGTTCTTGGCTCAAAGGATTCTGGACCTTGTATCTCGTTATGCTGGGGAAAGGAAGTATCTAGCCGCATTCTACACTATTCATCTGGAAGAAAAAAACAGCGTTGATCGATTGTGAAAGCAGAGGTGGCTGAGAGCGTGATAAGAAAAAATCCTATTTATTACGCTTGTAAAATAACTGTTTAGACCAGTAGCCGCTGTGAGGGCAGACCCTCTGCGGGGCGGTATATTGGTTAATATAAAATGAACGTTATTGCCGGTTATATTCCCTTGCAAAATGTCAGTTCTTTTCTACGCTTTTAATAAGACCCAGTAAGAAACAGAGATTAAAGCCCCATCTTATTTTGTTGTTTATATTGAGTTCACAGTCCGATGTTTGCCCAGCGTTGCTGTATATAAACTATCGGAAGTTGTTAGAAAAAGCAGTTAGAGGCTCGTATGATAAATAATATCTCAATAAAAGCTAAGCTCATTGTGCTGTCAGTGCTGCCTATTGTTGGCTTACTGATTATTATCGCCCTATCGCTACAGGCGTTGAAAACGACAGAGCAGGGAAGCGATCGCATTTACAATGACCGCGTAGTGCCACTGGAAGACCTTAAGATTATTGCCGATGATTATGCCGTACTGGTGATCGATGCAATCAACAAGGCCAACGCAGGCATCTTTACACTAGAGCAGACCATCTCAGATATTGAGAAGTCGAAAACAGAGATCGATGAGAAGTGGCAGAAGTATATGGCCACAGAACTGACAGAGGAAGAGAGCCGCTTGGCCAATGAAGCTGAGGCACTTTTTATTCCCGCAAACAAAGCGATTGAAGCGGTGCTCAGCGAGTTGGGTTTGATGACCGGTGACCCTAAGGGCAAACTTGATGCGCTCGATGGGCCACTGTATACCCAGATCGACCCTATCAGTGAAAAGATCACTGAACTGGTGAATTTGCAGCTCAGGGTTGCCAAGCAAGAGCACACCAAGATTGAGCAAGTGTATACGAGCAACGTTTACACTCTGTCAGGGCTGTCCGCGCTATTGGTGCTCTTGTTAGCCGGTGTTTCAACGTATATCTATCGCTCGATGATCCATCCGCTGCAGCATATGAGAGAGACCATCGAAAAAATCTCAGCAGAGTCTGATTTAACTTTGACCCTTGAAATAAAAGGGAAAAATGAGCTTGGTGATATTTCAGCTAGCTTCAATAATATGATAGGTCAAATGCGTCATATTATTGCGCAGATACTCTCAGCGACGAACCAACTGGCCGTTGCCGCGGGTAATATGACCGAGGTTAGTGTCAACTCAAATGCCAGCATTAACACTCAGCGCGAGGAGATTGAGCAAGTTGCAGCGGCGATGAATCAGATGGTTTCAACGGCTCAGGAAATCGCGCGCAACGCAGAACTTGCGGATAAAGATGCCCGCGACACTAGCGACCAAGCAGAGCAGGGGACGAGCATTGTCAACCAGGCGGTCTCAGCAACGAATGCACTGGTCACCGATGTTGAAAATGTTTCATCTAGAATCCGCACCTTGGAATCTGACAGCGAGAGCATTGGCTCTATTGTCGATGTGATCAAGAGCATTGCCGAACAGACTAATCTGCTGGCGCTAAACGCTGCCATTGAAGCTGCGCGTGCCGGCGATCAAGGCAGGGGGTTTGCCGTGGTGGCAGATGAGGTTCGCACCTTGGCACAGCGTACACAGTCTTCTACTCAGGAGATTCAGGACGCGATAGAGCGCTTACAGTCAGGTACGACTAATGCCGTACAGGCGATGGGTAATGGCCAGGAGAAAGCGGAAAATGCAGGTAAGAAGGCCTCGGAGGCTGGAGATGCACTGGATACGATCTCTAAAGCGGTGACTAGCATCACCAATATGAATGCTCTGATTGCAAGTGCTTCCAGCCAACAGACGAGTGTCTCAGAGGAAATTAATAAGTCACTGACCAACCTCAATGATGCTTCTAATGTCTCCAGTGAAGGCGCGCAGCAAATCTCTAAATCCAGTGAGGAGCTTTACCTACTCTCTGATGAATTAAAGAGCATGGTGACTAAGTTCCGCGTAGCTTAGAAAGAAGTGATAAGCGTTATAAAACATCGGTAATTTATAATTATCTAATGTAAATGACGGAAATTAAAAGCCTGGTATTCAACCAGGCTTTTTTATTGCATGTCGATATTAAGTTAACTGAAAATTAATATTTTTGATGCTGATAATCAATTTGTGAGCAAAAAAGATACAGTGAGTAATTAAATGTTAATCAAGAGTGGATAATATAAGAAATACCCGTTTATTCTGTTAAGATTCAATCTATACTACAGTTAAGTTAGATTAACCTTTTGGATTATTGAGCTTGTACAGGTGGATATATGTTAAACAGCATGTCGATAAAAAATAGAATTATAGCCCTGTCGATTTTACCGGTCATCGCACTGGTATTTACGTTGACGCTGGTGCTCAGTGAGTTAAAGCACACAGCGGAAGGGGTTGATAGGATCTATCTGGACAGGGTTGTCCCTCTCGCCGACTTAAAAGTTATTGCCGACGATTATGCAGTACTCGTTATTGATGCAGTCAACAAGGCAAATGCAGGTTTAGTAACCGTAGAGCAAACGATTGAGACGATTGAGTCCTCAGAGGCCGAGATCGCTCAGATGTGGCAGAAGTTCATGGCAACGCATCACACACCTGAGGAAGATCGCTTGGCCAAAGAGGCCGAGGTATTATTTGCCAAAGCGGATACTGTGATTGATCAGGCGCTGGTGCTATTGCGTGGTATGAGCGGTAATGTTGCGGGGCAGCTCGATAGTATCGATGGGCCACTTTACAAAGATATCGATCCAATCAGTGAAAAAATTACCGAACTAATCAATTTACAGCTCTCTGTGGCCAAGGCAGAGCACGATGTAATCATCAGTGAGTACGAGCGCGACTCTGTACTGCTCGTGGTGATGGCCGCCGTTATTATTGTCATATTGCTCGGCTTTTGTGTACTGGTTTATCGCTCGATAATTGGCGCGTTGCACCGTATTTGTCGTACTGTAGAGCGCATCGTTGCTGATTCGGATCTCTCAATTGAGATTGAGGTGCGCAACAACAATGAACTCTCTGCGATTGCGCGTAGCTTTAACACTATGATTTCGCAGATGCGTGGGCTGATTTCCCATGTGACGGAGACGAGCCATAAGCTCTCTCACTCCGCATCTGAGATGACATCAGTAAGCGCAGATGCCAAAAAGAGTATCAACACTCAGCGCGAAGAGATTGAGCAAGTTGCAGCGGCCATGAACGAGATGGTCTCAACAGCGCAGGAAATTTCACGCAATGCAGAGGTCGCAGATAAAGGCGCGCGCGATACCAGTGTGCAAGCAGCTGAAGGCAATATGATTGTTAACCAGGCTGTCGATGCGACCAACGTACTGGTCACCGATGTAGAGAGTGTTTCTCAGCGTATCAAAACGCTAGAGTCGGATAGCGATAGTATCGGTTCGATTGTCGATGTGATTAAGAGCATTGCCGAACAGACGAACTTACTGGCCTTAAACGCGGCAATTGAAGCTGCGCGCGCAGGTGATCAGGGCCGTGGCTTTGCTGTTGTCGCCGATGAGGTACGCACTTTGGCACAGCGCACTCAAGTGTCGACGCAGGAAATTCAGGAGGCGATCGAGCGCTTACAATCTGGAACCAGCAGTGCAGTGACGGCAATGCAGGCAGGCCAGGCGAAGGCGCAAGGGGCAGGCTCTAAAGCGACAGAAGCCGGTGAAGCGCTGCAAACTATCGCCTCAGCTGTACAGGGTATTACCGATATGAACGCGCTGATTGCCACGGCCTCTGAAGAGCAGACGAGCGTATCAGAGGAGATTAATAAATCACTGGTTACACTGCACGACACTTCAAACAACTCCAGTGCCGGTGCTGAGCAGATATCCCGCGCCAGTGAAGAGCTGTTCGTCTTATCTAACGAGCTTGAGAAGACTATCTCTAAGTACAAAGTGTAATACTTGGCGCTGGTGTTAAGTGCACCAGCGCTCCCCCTCCCTCATTTTCGTGTGAGTTTTACACGATGAATGTCTCGCTTATTTAGATTTTACAGATGTATAATCGCTCTTCTTCAATTTATCGATGCGCACCGTATCGCGCTATTTCTGGTGAGTTATGCAAAAGAGTGAATTTAGCCAGGGCGTGTTTTACGCGCTAGCTGCCTATATCCTATGGGGCATTGCGCCTCTCTATTTCAAGGCGGTTGACTATGTGCCTGCTGATGAAATTTTGTTGCATCGCATTGTTTGGTCCTGTGCACTCTTACTGGTACTCGTCTTGCTCACAGGGCAAGTGTCGGCGGTTAAAGCGCTGTTGAAGCAGCCGCGCCAGGTGATAACGCTCACATTTACGGCAGTCTTGGTCGCTGCCAACTGGTTGCTGTTTATTTGGGCGGTGAATAATGATCGTCTGCTTGAAGCCAGTTTAGGCTACTACATAAACCCTTTACTCAACGTTGCACTGGGGATGATATTTCTCGGTGAACGCCTGCCCAAGATGCAGCTGGTAGCTGTGTTTATCGCCTGCTTTGGCGTGCTAATCGAGGTTTTCCACTACGGCTCAGTGCCTTGGGTGTCGCTACTGTTAGCAGTATCATTTGGTGTGTACGGGCTGTTTAAAAAGAAAGTAAAACTACAGGCCGTTACCGGGTTGTTTGTTGAGACGGCGATATTAACCCCCGCTGCGCTGCTCTACTGGTACGGCCTGGACAGTTCAACATCCTCGTTTAGCGCCAATACACTGAATGTGAATATGATGTTGATTGCAGCAGGTGTTGTGACGACATTGCCGCTGTTGGCCTTTTCGGCAGCGGCGGTACGTATTCCCTTCTATATGTTGGGTTTATTTCAGTATATTGGCCCCAGCATGATGTTTGCTATGGCTATTTTTCTCTACAACGAACCGTTAGATCAGGCAAAGCTGACTACCTTTGTCTTCATTTGGAGTGCGCTGTTGCTTTTTACCTTTGATATGTGGCGTCAATCGAAGAAGAAGCTCGCGGCTAAATCGGTAGGTAAAGCGCTTGATTAGTGGCTCTTTAACTGCAGAAGCAGGGCGCCCATACTGATGAACACCCCACCGGTGATGCGATGAAACCAACGGCTAAAACTGGGCTTACTCATCAGCTTTTTAGCGTTCTTAAAAGCGTTGGCATAGCTCATTAGTGAAAGCATGGAAAAGGCCATGAAGATGGCTGTCATGACGAAAAATTGCGGCCCAATGTTACGCTCTAAATCTAAAAACTGCGGGAACAGTGCCGTGAAAAACAGTATGGGTTTAGGGTTAGTGGCGGCAAGTAAAAAGCCTTCTGTATAGTACTGCCAGTGCGTTTTGACTTTACCAGCAAGTGGTGTAAAAGCGTTGATTGAGGCACTTTTTGCAAGTTTAAATTGCCTCCATCCGAGGTACAGTAAATACAGTGTGCCGACAATCTTGATGGCGCTAAACAGTAGTGCGGAAGTCATGATCAATGCGCCGAGCCCTAGCATGGAGATGCTCGAGAGTAAGCATAAGCCGCAGATGTTTCCTAAACTTGAAAAGAATACCGCTCGCATATCTGCACTCAAACTGTTGCTTATTGCCAGAAAGATGGCGGGGCCTGGGCTGATTACGTAAAAGAAGGCAACACTGGTATAGAGAAGTAACAATTCAAAGTTCACTGTTTTTTAACCTTAATCAATTGTCCTGACCAAATGCTACAGCAGCGTTTTTACCCTGTCACGCAGCACGGGAACGACTTCCTCTATGAACCAAGGATTTTTCTTTAGCCAGATGTTGTTGCGCCCGCTCGGGTGAGGAATGGGTAAATAATCGGGCCAATAGTTGCGCCATTGCAAGGTGCGCGCGGTTAGGTTTAGCTTGTCTTCTAAATAATGGTCTTGGGCGTACTTTCCGATCAGCAAGGTGAGTTTTACATGTGTTAACTGCGCGAGGACTTGGGAGTGCCAAGTGCGTGCGCAGATCGGTAGCGGGGGTAAGTCACCACTCTTGCCGCGCCCTGGATAACACAACCCCATCGGCAGGATCGCAAAGTGTTGTGGGTTGTAGAACTCAGTGGCATTAACCCCCAACCAGTGGCGCAAGCGTTCGCCGCTGGCATCGTCAAAGGGAACACCGCTTTGCTGAACTTTAAGCCCTGGTGCTTGGCCGATGATCAGTATTTTTGCCTCGCTGGCGAGCTGACAAACTGGCCGAGGAGGATAGGGAAGTTGTGCCGTACACAGGTCGCACTTAGCAATCTCGCTGCGCAGGGTATCAAGGCGCTGCAAAGTCATAGTGCGTGTACACTGTTGAGTATGCTGGCATGCTGTCTGAGCCAAGCCTTGGCGTGGTGACTTTCGGGAAAGTGGTGCTGGACGAGCTGCCAGAATACGTTGGAGTGGTTCATGTGTATCAAGTGGCATAGCTCATGCACAATGACATAGTCTACAACTGAAGCTGGGGTCATCAGCAGCAGGGAGTTGAGGCTGATCACACCGCGCTGATTGCAGCTGCCCCAGCGTGACTTGTACTTTTTTATTTGTAAGTCACTAGGCGTCAGTCCTGTGCGTTCACACCAGTAGAGCAAGCGCTGCGGCAGTTGCTGTGAAGCGGTGGTGGCAAACCATTTGTCGAGTTGGCGGCGTCGATATTGGGTTAAATTAGCATCGAGCACGCGATTGGGGGTCTGCACCGTGAGTAATTCATCACACAGTGTGACTTGTGCTTTATTTCCACGTGTAAAATCAACGGCACGGCGCAACCCCTCAATGAGAATAAAGGGTCTGCCGAACGGGTCTTGCAGCTGTTGTTGCTGGATCGCTTGCTGCGCTAATTTGCGCGTGATCCAAGCGCGTTTACTTTCGATAAACTGCTCGATCGCATCGCTTGGCAGGTTAAGAGGGGCCAGTACGTGCAGGGTGCTTTGTTTCACCTGAATACAGAGCTGGCGCCGTTTGGCACTGCGTTTGATCTGATAGGCTAACGCCTGGGACGGGCTGTTCACTACCAGGTGCCTTGATTTTCCATCTCAGCCCAGGGGGCTTGCGATGGCAGAGCTTCACCTCTTTGTAACAGTTCGATAGAAATATTATCCGGTGAGCGTACGAAGGCCATGCGGCCATCTCGCGGTGGTCGGTTGATCGTCACACCGGCATCGGCAAAGCGCTGACACAGAGCGTAAATGTCATCTACTTCAAACGCTAGGTGGCCAAAGTTACGACCTTCATCGTAAGTTTCACTGTCCCAGTTGTAGGTTAGCTCAACCAAGGGGCTCATACTGGTTTGTGCCTGTTCGCTATCGGCAGGAGCGGCCAGGAAGATCAGGCTGAAGCGCCCTGCTTCATAATCGCTACGTTTTACAACATGCATCCCCAACAGGTCGCAGTAAAAATACAGTGACTTCTCTAGATCGGCCACTCTGACCATAGTGTGCAAATAACGCATTATCTCTCCGCTGTTGTATGCTTTTAATCAATCTCTAGTGTACAAGTTTTACAGATCGCTTGTTCTATTTATTGCAGCTATTTACACTGGATGAATGAAAGATTATCGCTCATTGTTTTTAACGCTGATCTGCAGCGCCGTCATATCACTCTCACTGTTCAGCCACTCTGTGTTGCGCGCAGAGCCCCTGCTTATGGTCTCTGGTTACTGGACGCCTTACGTTGACAAATCACTGCCTAACGGAGGCGGTTTAACTGAACTGGTGCAGGCGGTAACTGATAAGATGGACCGGCAGTTGCAAGTGCTTTGGTTTCCCTGGTCTAGAGGTGAAGAGTACATCGCCAATGGGCTGTATTTTGCGACATTTCCCTACGCCAAAAACACTCGACGCGAGCAGATGTTCCACTTTTCAGACCCACTGTATTTCGTCGAGACAAGTTTCTTCTACGACAAGCGTCAAATACAAGGTGTTGAGTTTGAAGACTTAGATGATTTGGTCAGCTACCGCATTGGCGGTGTGCGAGGGTATGGCTATATCGACAGGCTTAAACGCGCCAACCTTGATCTCTATCTTGTGAACCACGCCGACCAACTGGTGGATATGTTAGGACGTGGTCGTGTCGATCTAATTGCGGTTAACAAACGCAGCGGCCAGCGTATGCTGGCTGAGAAATTTCCAGATCGCGCTGCTGATTTTCAGGTGCTTGAGAGGCCGCTCAATAAACGTCACGGCGTACACTTGATGATCTCGCGGCGCTTCGAAAATTATCGCCAGTTGACTGAGCAGTTTAACCGCGCGCTCAAAGCACTGAAAGCCTCAGGAGAGTACGAGGCAATTTTGCGGCGCAATAATTTGTGAGCTTACCAGATAGCTCGCATGTCTCTGAGCTGACTATGGATGAGGCAAGGCAGCTGGTGGTAACCTGCCAAGGCCTTGCGGGTGGTTTTAACTGCGGTGACGCTGGTGCGCTGGCAGTTGTAGAGCATTTGGGGTATGTGCAGATCGACAGTATCAGTGTTGCCCAACGCGCCCATCAGCATACGCTGTGGAATCGTACTCCCGATATCGAAGCTGCAACGTTTGAAAACTTGCGCGCCAGTGCTCATGTATTTGAGTACTGGGCGCACGCAGCCGCATTTTTGCCTATGCGGGACTTCCGCTTTACTCTGCCTCGCAAGCACGCGTTTAAAGCGGGGCAGGGACATTGGTTTGAAAGAGATCCTCAGGTTTTGCGCTATGTCCGAGACTGTATTGCAGAGCGCGGCCCGATGATGGCTAAAGATTTTAAGGACGTTCGTGCCAAGTCAACGGGCTGGTGGGATTGGCAGCCCAGCAAACGTGCGCTCGAGCAACTCTACATGCAGGGCGAGTTAATGGTTGTCGCACGTCGCGGCTTCCACAAAGTGTACGACTTAACAGAGCGTGTGTTACCTGAAAACGTAGAGACGACTGTGCCTACTACGCTGGAATACAGCAGGTATTTAATTAATGGGTACTTGCGTGCGCAGGGTGTCGCGCTGAGTAAAGACTTTGGTTATCTGTTGAAAAATATCAAACCACAGCTTCGTCAAGGGTTGCTCTCTATGTTAGAAAGCGGTGAAGTGGTGCAGGTAAAGGTAGCTGGTGAGCGTTATTATGCACGAGCTAGTATAGAGGCACAGCTACACGGCATAGGGTCAACAATGCCACTTAAAATCCTCTCACCCTTTGATAACTTGGTCATTCAGCGTGAACGTTTGTCCAGGCTTTTCGATTATGACTATCAATTGGAATGCTATACGCCGCACCACAAGCGCCGTTACGGTTACTTTTGTATGCCGCTATTAGCGGGGACTTCTTTTATCGGGTGTGTCGATTTAAAAGTTGAGAGAACCCGAGAGTTACTCGTGTTGAAGCACTTGGTTGTCGAGTGTAAAGAGCTAGGGGCTTTTTGCGCAAAGTTCGCCGCGATATTACCGCAGTTTATGCACTTTCAAGGGGCACGATTTCTGATAGTGCAGCGGATCACCTATATGGGGGAGCCAATGAGTAAGGCGTCAACACAGCAGTTTGAACGTGAGCTTTTGTCCTCGATTGAATTCAGAGCTGACTAATCCTAGACGTTTGTCTGCGGTGTTTTTTTAAATGCTGAAGGCGGCCAAGAGAGTCTTGGCCGCTAAGAGTCTTAGATACCGCCCAGGCGATCGGCAAAGCTCTTATAGCGCTCAATGGCTGCTTTGTCATACATAGCGACACCATCTTTTTCTTCTACTTTATTCAGTAGGTTCTCTTTAGTCATGCGCTCGATACGCGCTTGGGAGACCGATAGAAATTCGGCTACTTCTGTTGCACTGATTAAATTCATCAAGATCCTCATCTCGGTTGTCGCACTCACCACTGTAAGCGCAAAGTTAACAAGGGGCCGGGGCATGCGCCACCCGCTAATATGAGCAAAGGATAATATAATGTTGCGCGGCTAAAATACAGTTCGTGCTCAAGTTAAAAGACAGCGCAGTGCCATCGCCGTTTACAATTTGCTCTTCTGTGTTTGAAAGATGATACATAAGCCTTGTTAAAAATTGATTTATATCAATATATTTCAAGCTATTAAGAGTGAATTAAGGAATTGTATTTACATTTGCATTTTTTTCAGATTTGTTTGATTTCTTTCATTGCATAACCTATGGTTTAACTTGTTGTTGGAAAAAAGCAACACACTTGTGACATCTATTTTCTTAGGTGTGATTATAATGATCAGGGATGAAGCAGTTGCCACAAAAGTCCCTACTACTTTGGCAGCCGACAATTATGCGAGTATTCAGAAAGTTAAACATCAAGCAGCAGCTTTTTGCCCTTTGCGCTCTCGCGCTGGGATCTCTAGTTCTTCTCATAGTAAGTACCATTATTCAACTACTGGCAATTAAGGAAGAGTTGATCAGCGTCGCTGAAGAAGATATTCCGCTGACGACTATGGTGACAGAAATTGCACTCAAGCAGCTTGAGCAATCAATAGAGTTTGAGCGTACATTGCACTACGGTGCGCTACGCGAGATTCGAGCTGATGCGAAAACGGATGAGAAGTACGAAGCGGCGAAGCAGCAGTTTCTAACACTTTCAAGCGAAGTGAATCATGTGTTCAAAGCGTCTGAGGCGCTTATCGCCAAGGCAGGTTCCCATGGCAGCGCTGGTGAAGAGTCCAAACTGGCAGCTTTTGAGCGAGAACTGCACGTGTTGGACAAGCAGCACATATCTTATGAAAAGCATGTATTAGAAGTACTAGAAAAGCTAGATGTGCACGATTTGCTGGGGGCAGAGCACTTAGCTGTACCGGTTGAAGAGGAGGAACGTAAACTCAATCGGGCCTTGGAAACACTGTTACATCAATTAGAGGCATTTACTCAGGAGGCGAGTTTACGCGCTGAGCAGCATGAGATAGCGGCGATTGAGCAGGTAGTGATCATCGGCGCTATTGCTACTTTCGTTATTGTTTTTTTTGGCTATCACATCGCCCGCTCCATCACCGGGCTAATTGCCAGAACACGCAGAATGATTGGTCAAATCAGCCAGGACTTGGATTTAACGCTGCGCTTAGATGTCAGCGGTCGCAGTGAGCTGACCGACTTAGGTCGAGACCTAAACGGCTTGCTCGAAAAACTGCATGATTGTATTGCTCAGGTAATCAGTAGTTCAACACAGCTAGCTGCGGCGTCGGAAGAACTCTCTGTTATCTCAACACAAAATACAGCGGCAGTTTCACAGCAATACAGCGAAACAGATCAAGTGGCCACTGCGATAGATGAGCTGTCATCGACAGCAGCTGACGTCGCTAAAGTTACCCACAGTGCAGCACAAATGGTCGACAATGCAGATACTGCGATCACTGAGGGTACTAAGGTAGTGGCGGATAATTTAGATGCTATGCAGCGCTTGGAGAGCAGTGTCAGCCAGACCAGCACAGTGGTTGCACAGTTGCACTCCCACTCGGGAGGTATTTCCTCTTCGCTAGACACTATTCAATCGGTTGCTGAGCAGACTAACTTGCTAGCCCTTAATGCCGCAATTGAGGCGGCGAGAGCTGGGGAGGCAGGGCGTGGGTTTGCAGTTGTGGCTGACGAAGTCCGTGACCTAGCCAGTCGTACACAAAGCTTAACTGATGAGATTCGTGAGTTGGTGAGCAACTTGCAAACAGGTTCTGATAAAGCTGTTGATATGATACAGCAGAGCCAAGGTAACGCTGTAGAGGTCTTGGAAATGGCGGCTAAGACAGACAGTGCGCTGACAAAAATTTCTGGGGCAGTGACGGCCATCACAGACTTTAATTATCAAATCTCCAGCGCAGCCGAGCAACAGAGTGCTGTGACGCTAGAAATCAGCAAGAACGTCACCAGTATCCGCCACATCGCGCAGGAGAACTCAGAGACCACACAGCAGACAACGACGGCCAGCGAAGAGTTAAGCAATTTAGCAGCGCAGCTGTACTCTAGTAGTACCCAGTTTAAGGTGTCTTAACCGTTACCCAGTCGGTATTTAGCAAGGGATAGGTGTTCTAAGCTGTTAATGCTGTACTGAAGGTGCGTAAAAATATTCTAGGATTTGGATTGGTTGTTTTGTGATCTCTAAAGTCTTTCATAGTTAGGCCGATAAGCTCATGACATGGACTGTTGTGATGTCGGTCTTTAGTTAATACATTGACGTATAAATTATGAAGATATACTCCAACATCAGCAGCTTAAATGCGCGTAATCAATTGGAACTGCACAGTAAAGCCCTGCAAAGCTCTTCAGAGAGGCTCGCTTCAGGGAAGCGAATTAATTCGGCAGCGGACGATGCAGCAGGGCTCTCTATCAGTGAAGGGCTGACTTCGGATATTCGTGGAACTGCGCAAGCTCATCGCAATGTAAACGATGCTATCTCTTTTATTCAAACCGCTGACGGTGCGCTTTCAGGCATTACCAATGTGTTGCATCGTGCCAGAGAATTATTGATCCAATCAGCTAATGGGACTTACTCTCAAGCGAACCGAGACGTGATTAATCAAGAGCTTGAACAGCTGACAGCCGAAGTGGATCGGATGGCTAAAGGCACTCATTTTAATGGTCAACAAGTGTTTGGAGACGAAACCTCACTTCGTGGTACCGACGCTATAGAATATGCGTTAACCGCATACTGGATACCGGAATCTGAGTACTTAATTGAAGAATTTTTTGGTATAGATGGACGAGGCCAGGATATCGAGTTGAAGTACAATAATGGAGGCGTGGGTGGAACTGCGGCCTTTGTGACAAGTAGTAATTTTAATGCAAGTTTTGGCGGCTTTACAAATTTCTCCTTAACGATAGATTTAGATGATTACAGTACAGTATTTCTTCCTGATGGCTCAACGGGGGTGACAGGGTCTCTGGAAGCCGATCGATTAATTGCTCATGAAATGGTGCACGCAGTTATGGGAGCTAACATGGACTTTTCTGCCATGCCCGGCTGGTTCACTGAAGGTGCGGCAGAGCTTATTCATGGTGCAGATGACAGAGTCGCTGTTGATTTAGCAATAGCAGGTAGCTCTACTAATTTGATGAATGCTATTCCGACGGCTGCAGGCTCTCCAGCAAGCAGTACAGGCTATTCGCAGGCCTATGTGGCAGCGCGTATGTTGCATGAGGCAGCAGGTGGTGAGGCGAGCGGAGGGATAAAGGCTATCATGACTCAGCTCGCTAATGGATCATCGCTGAATGATGCAATAGCGGCTAGTACTAGCTTCTCTGGTTTGGGGGCTTTTGAAAGTCACGTTACCGGGGGAGCTGGAGCTGCATACGTTGACTCAATGAGTTTGGGGGACCGAGACACCGGATCTATCCACGGCAGTGAATACGGATTTAAAAGTAAGTCTAGTACTGAGGTTTTGGCTAACTTTGGGTTAGAAGACAATGAGCGCCGTTTTAATCTGACAGGTGAAGAAAATATTGCGCAAAAATTCGCTGTCAATATTCAAAGTGGCTCAAACCAAGGCAATCAGACTGCAATAGAGCGTATTTTCGTTGATTCGGGCGCTATAGGCATTAGAGGTATCGACTTCAATAACACCGCCTTTGCAATAGAGCAGCTAGACTTTGCGATTAAAACGGTTTCACAAAAACAGGGCTTGTTGGGCGCAATCCAAAATAGGCTGGAATTTACGGGAAGAAATTTGGCGACTATGAATGAACAGGCAGCAGCTGCTCGCTCTCAAATTTTAGATCTAGACTTTGCTAGTGAGACTGCAGAGTTATCGCGGGTGCAAGTATTGATGCAAGCCGGACAAGCGATGCTTGCCCAGGCAAATAGTAGGCCGCAGCAGGTATTGCAGCTCTTGCAGTAACTAGGTATTTAAATTAATCCAATACGTCTTGTATTCTAGGTACTTATCGAAGGCGTGGATGGATTTATCTCGACCGTACCCCGATTGCTTGAACCCTCCCACTGGGGAACTTATGTCACCGTGGTCGTGGCAGTTGTGCCATACCACGCCTGCCTGTAGTGCGTTGGCTAGGTACTCAAAACGCTGATAACTGCTGCTCCAGACAGCTGCACCTAGTGCATATTGTGTGCTGTTTGCCACGCTGATCGCTTGTTCGGCATCCTCTACTGAGATTACACTGAGCACAGGGCCGAAGATCTCTTCGTTTGCTATGCTCATATCTAATTCGACCTTATCAAATACGGTCGGAGCGGTGTAACAGCTCGCCTGTATGTCTGATCCTATTTGATGGGCGATAGCACCTTGTTGCACACCTTGTGCGATATAACTCTCTACCTTTTCACAGTGATTTTTACTGGCTAAAGCGCCGAGCTTTGCCGCCGGGTCTAGCGGGTCTTTGGGGATGTAAGTTTGACTGGCAGAAAGTACTTTCTGTAATAGCTCATCTTTAATACTGGATTCGACGATAAGCCGAGAGCCCGCGTTGCAAATTTGCCCCATGTTGGCAAATGCACCTTGAGCGATCGCGGCAGCGGCGGCATCGAGATCACTACAGTCTTCCAGTACTATGTTTGGCGTTTTACCGCCGCACTCCAGCGCAACGCGCTTGAGATTGGATTGCCCAGCATATTGAAGGTAGAGGCCGCCGACTTGGGTGGAGCCTGTAAAGGCGAGGGCGTCTACATCGCAATGCATGCCCAGCGCTTTACCTGCAACATGACCAAGTCCTGGAGTGACATTTAGAACACCGTCGGGAATCCCTGCCAATTGGGCGAGCTCTGCTAGCTTGAGAGCAGAGAGGCTCGATTGCTCGGCAGGTTTTAGCACCACGCTATTGCCAACGGCGAGTGCCGGGGCAAGTTTCCAGCAGGCAATTAATAAAGGATAGTTCCATGGGGTAATTGCAGCGACAACGCCGACCGGCACACGGTGAATCCGTGCAACAGCTTGTTTTGATGTGGGGGCGACCTCATCGTAGAGTTTGTCACTGAGCTCTGCATACCACTGAATGCATTCTATTGCGCCTGGTACATTGCCGTTCAAACTGTCGCTGATCGTCATGCCCATATCGAGACTGTCGAGTAAGGCGAGCTCTTCGCTGTGTTCGCGCATCAAGTCAGCCAGTTTGAGCAGGCTTTGTTTGCGTGCCTTTGGGGCTAGCTGGCTCCAAACACCCGCATTAAAGCTTTTCCTGGCGGCAGCTACCGCCAGCTCAATGTCTTCTTCTGTGCAAGCGTTTATCTTGCACAGCGATGTGTTATCGCGTGGGGAGATGCACTCAAGTGTCTCGCCGCTTGTGCTCGCTACAAATTTACCATTGATAAAGGCACGGGTTTGAAACTGCAGCTCAGCGGCCATGGTTTGCCACTGTTGGAAGGATTTTGGCATAGCGATGTCCAGTCGTAGAAATGAAGAGAGGAACTTGATTGGCTATCTTAGCGAATGCGCTAGAAAAAATCTAAACGATCAGTTATAAAATGTGTGTAGGCGCGACTCGCAAGGGCGGCGAGCAGCGCACCTAAAATAGCTGTCGCATCAGCTTTTCTTGATGGCGCAGCACAATAAGGAATGTATATATGTTAGAGCTCTATTCTCTTCCCGTTAGTTCATATAGCGCAAAAGTGCGCATAGCCCTGGGGCTAAAAAATGTGGCATGTAAAATATCGCCACCACCGGGAGGCTATAGTACACCTGAGTACATGCGGTTGGTGCCTACGGGCACTATTCCCGCTCTCAGGGTTGGCGAACTTTATTTTTCCGAATCAGATGTGATCATGGAATATCTGGAAGAGGCGTACCCCGATGTTCCTCTCTTGCCTGATGATTTAGTTCAAAGGGCGCAGCATAGGTTTTTGGCGCGTTACCACGATTTGTGGCTGGAGCCTCACTTACGGCGTACGTTTTATCATATGGATCCTGCAACCAAGGATGATAATCAGCTTAAAGAACACTTGGATAAGTTTGAGCAGCGCCTTGAGAAGCTAGATACGCTGTTCAGTGCACAACCCTTTATGCTCGGTGAGAAAATAGGTTATGCAGATTGCGCTTTTGCCGCGACCATAGAGCTTGCGGATATCCTTATGCCAATATTTGAGCGCGAATTTAAACTTGGTGAAAACCTCACGCGCTGGCGCAGTGCAATGTTGCAAAACCCAGTTGTTAAAGCAGTGACCGATGAGAGCCGTCAAGCGACCCTGGATTGGTTAAACAGTGGCGGTGGCTAGAAAAAGTAGCACAAGAGCCGCTGGCTTTTCATGTGCTCTAGGTTGTGCTCTAGTTATTTGCGGCTTTTGACTGTGGCTTGAAAGCTAAGAAGGGGCGGGACTTATGTTCTCGCCCTTAGTCGTCTACTTTGAGTAATTGGACAGTCTTTCTCTTGTCACTTGATTGTACTTTACAGCGAGTTTCATTGTAGCGCTTGCGCTGGTAGTTAATAACAAGCTTGATTTGTTTGAATGTTAGCGCAGCGGGTGTTTCAATCGTCACTGGGCCACCGCATTGCTGGCTAGGAAAAAACTGGGTGAAAGTGCCTTCTCTTTCAGAGCCGCGGTAGCGCACCATTCCCGCGCGATAACCATACTTGGTCGCGGCGAGGGATGGGCGTAACATTTCAAGCGTTACTTCGCTGGCGCAATTCACGCGAAATAAGTATTTATCATCGCAACTCTCTCGATTGCTGGTGCAGTGCTGTCCGCCTTGAACATAGAGGCCAGAAACGCATTGTGACGCCAGCGCGGATATAGAAAGTGAGAAAAGCACTGCTGCTGTGAACAGGCGCATTGTCATCCATCCTTTGATTCGTTTTTTCAGTATAGACAGGATCGGTATAAAAAAACCTCTGGGCCGCCATGCAAGTGTGCGTAGCGGTGATCCTCAATGCCGTGAGTCGCTCTATTAAGCACTGTATATGATGACTATGTTTAATGGTTAAGCAAGTTTGGAAAAGAGCTAAGGCAGCCGTTTAGTCGCTGATAGCGAAGAAGGGCGAGGTTCTAGCTAAGGGGAGGGGGCGAAGGGCTGACTATTCACTATCGATTCTCGCTGGAATATAGCGCCGAGCATGAGCATTGTTAACTAAAATGCCATGTTTTGTTGAGGTGGCCGATGTTATCAGCATGCGAAAAGCGTGAGGGTTAACTAAGAAATATCGTTTAGGAATGAGGCTGGATTTTAAATGCCGATCTCTGCTGGATAATACAACGCTGAGCTCGAGCTTCATTAGCTCAAATATTACATGTAACAGAAAGAGTAGGTGCTAAAATATATGAAGGATATATAAGGAATTATA
>JBMZCU010000013.1:0-24878 GCA_049613705.1 Pseudomonadales bacterium
AGTGTGTGCGCCCAACGAGGTTGAGTGCGCGGTTGTGGAGGGGCGCTTTCATGCCGGGGTCGTACCCAGACATCACGCTCTACCCAGCTTGCACTACCGCGACCTCTACAGCGAGCGCTCACTGTTTTACTGTGCCGCGCAGCACCCGTTGTTCGATGTCGCAGAAGCAGATTTGAGCGTGGAGTTGGTCGCACGGCAAGATTTTATATCCCCGAGTTACAGTCACAGTGAGTTGCTTAATCATCAGTTTCCACAGCACAAAGCGGCCGCCAGTAGCTATCAGGTTGAGGGGGTAGCGACATTGATTTTAAGTGGCCGCTACACCGGCTTTTTACCTGATCACTATGCGGCGTCTTGGTCAGCGAATGGACAGATGCGCGCGCTGATGCCCGACACTTTGCACTATCAAATACCCTTTTCACTGATCAGCCGCATCGATGCGGCAAATAACGTGCTCAGCACCGCGTTGTTAGAGGCTTTTAGCCGTGCAGTGGCGCGCGTGGGAGCAGGAGGGGGCGACGCGGAGTAAGTTTCCATATTTGTTACCTCAGCTGGCGGGTATTGGCATTTATACGCACGGGGGGCTCTCCTATAGTTGAGTGAAAACTCAGTGAGAGATCATCGATTATGGACACACGTTTCAGCCCGCTCGCCTCCGAGGCCGTACCGCGCTATGCCGGCATTGCGACTTTTATGCGCCTGCCACACTACAATATTGACGAAGCTGAAGGCGCCCAGATTGGGCTCTACGGTTTGCCTTGGGATGGCGGCACGACCAATCGCCCCGGTGCACGTCACGGCCCGCGGCAAATCCGTGATGCCTCCTCGATGATGCGCAAAGTACATCCCGTGTTGAATCTGAGTCCTTTTGAACTAGCCAATTGCGCTGACTTTGGCGATGCGCCTGTCAACCCGCTGATGATAGAGGAGACGCTGCATAAGATAGAGCGTTTTGTAGATCAGATGGTCGAGCGCAATATTGTGCCGTTAGGGGCGGGGGGGGATCACTTGGTGAGTTTACCGGTGCTGCGCGCGCTGGCGAAGAAGCACGGCCCGCTGGGGATGGTGCATTTCGATGCCCACACCGATACTTGGGATCGCTATTTCGGCGACTGCAAGTACACTCACGGTACGCCGTTTCGCCGCGCCATAGAAGAGGGAGTACTCGACCCTAAACGCACGGTGCAGATCGGTATTCGCGGCGGGCTCTACAGCGAGAGTGATGATGACTGGGGGCTAGCACAGGGCATTCGCGTGATGCGCATGGAAGAGTACAGTGAACTCGGTGTTCAGGGCGCGATCGCCGAAGCGCGCCGCGTTGTGGGCGATGGTGCAACTTATGTGAGCTTCGATGTCGATTGTTTGGATCCCGTCTTTGCGCCGGGAACGGGCACGCCGGAGATTGGTGGTCTGACCACAGTGGAAGCTCAAGCCGTTCTGCGCGGCTTGCGCGGCTTGAACTTAATTGGCGCAGATGTCGTCGAGGTTTCACCGCCTTTCGATCCCAGCGGTGCGACAGCGCTAGTCGGTGCGACATTGATGTGGGAGATTCTGTGCCTGCTCAGTGAGCGAGTAGCCGGGCACAGTTAAGGGCTGCTGCGACATTGCGGATTTAAAACGTTAATCCGCGTCGCAGTCTCTTGTTTACTTGGTGTTCAGCAGTTAAGGTCATAGTTTTATTCTCAGGGATAGAGCATGAAATACTGGCTGCTAATGTTGCTTTGCACTACGCTGTCGCTGCGAGCACAGGAACTCGTGGTGGGGGTGTTTGCCTACCCGCCTGAAGTGCTAATCAGTGACAACAAAGCGGGCGAGCCACAGTTCAGCGGCCGTTCGGTGGCGATTATTCGCCGTGTCATAAGCGCCAGTGGCTACCGAGCTAAATTTGTCGAGTTGCCGTTTCGTCGCGCCTACAGTGAGTTGCAGAATAATCGGATCGACCTCCTTTTCCCCGCTACAGCCCCTGATACCGAAATCATCACCCTTCTACCAGCGCTGCGCACTACAGTGCCGGGGCTGTGCTTCAGGCAGACAGTTAATGCACCATCTCTGGATAATAAGCGAGAGCTCAGTGGGTTAAAAATTGCCTATCCGGCGGGGGCGTCTATCGAGCCGCTGCACGGGTTACCGGTCGAGCTGGTGAAGCTCTATGGCAACAATATGCATACGAGAGGGTTAAATATGGTGAAGAGGCGCCGAGTCGACGCCCTCTATCACGAGAACCCCAGTGCGATTGATGCGCGTAGGCTCTCGGTGCAGTGCCGCGCATTTAAGGGCTACACCGCAAGTGTCTATCTCGCGGCCAGTGCCGATTTTAGCTGGCGTCACGCTCAGTTGTTCAATCAGCTTCAGTATCAATTACGGGCGCTGTTAGAGCCCGGCTAATCATGCTGGTGAGACACCACTGCGGCGCAGTGCGCGCTGCTGTCGCGTATTCTCACGGCCCTGCTCGAGCAGCGCATCTTCAACGTAGGCAAGGTGCTCGTGAGAGGCGGCTTGTGCGCGCTCGGCATCACCGTCGAAAATAGCCTGCATGAGCAGTGCGTGCTGCTGGTGGATTTTGGCGCGCTGTTCGGTTTTTGGGTAGATATCCTGCAAGTTTTCGCTGATGTGCTGGCGCAGGGTGTCGAACAGTGAGCGCATAGTGTGTAAGAGCACCATGTTGTGCGCAGCTTCGGCGATCGCGAGGTGAAATTCAACGTCGGCTGAGACCTCTTTGGCAAACTCTTTGCGCTCGTGAAAGTCCTGTAGATCGCGATAGCGGCGGTGAATGTTTTCGCGGTCGGCTTCCGTGCTGCGCAGCGCGGCGTAATAGGCACACAAGCCCTCTAGGGCGTGGCGAAACTCCAGCAAGTCGTACTGAGCTTCCGGGTGATTGGTCAATAACTCAAGCAGTGGATCTGAAAGCCCGCGCCCGAGGTTTTCTGCCACGAAGGTACCGCCGCCCTGCTGGCTCTGCAGCAACCCTTTGGCGGCGAGCTTTTGGATCGCTTCACGCAGTGAGGGACGCGACACCTCAAACTGCTTGGCGAGTTCACGCTCGGGTGGCAGTTTTTGCCCTGGGCGCAAAGTACCTTCAAGTAGCATTTCCTCAAGCTGCTCGGCGATAACGTCTGAGACCTTTGGTGGCTTAATACGTTGATACATAAACTGATTTTTCTCGGGCTTGGGGTGTTTGTCGGGCTATCATAGCACAGTTTAACGATTTACTAGCGCTCGTGACACGTCACCGTTACGCCTTCTCTGGGTTACAGGTCTTACCTTAGATTTTCCTTCCATCAGACGGTGACGTCTATTTTTATCTAAAAAAATATTATTTTTTAAAACAGATATTTGGATAAATTCTACCCGCTTCAAAGAAAAAATACCTTGACAGTTAGAACGCATAATAATTATGGTGTTTTTATATTTTGGTATATTGGTATGACCAATTTATGGATTTGAACGTTACTACAACAATAAAATTGTCTACAGGGCATCCCTATGAAAAAAATCAGCACTAAAGTCTGTGCGGCACTGGCAGTGACCGCGGCATTGAGCACCGGCGCACAAGCGGCGGACAAGATTCTTCTGAAAACACCAATCGCCTTTGGCTCGCACTTGCCGGCCCTAGGTACGCCGATTAAGTGGGTTTCCGAGCAGCTCTCACTGATGAGCGATAAAAGTATTCGCATGAAGATCTACGAGCCGGGCAAGCTAGTTGGCGCCAAAGAAATTTTGGATGCGGTGTCCTCGGGCAAAGTAAATTCAGGGTATGCGACAGCCGGTTACTGGCAGGGCAAGATGCCGGCAGCGGCACTGTTTTCAGCCGTGCCCTTCGGCCCTGAGGCGGGTGAGTACATGGCGTGGTTGTACTACGGCAATGGTATGAACTTGTACCAGGAAATGTACGACACCAATGGTTACAACGTTAAAGTCATTCCCTGCGCGATCATCTCGCCAGAGACATCCGGCTGGTTTAACAAGGAAATCAATAAGCCAGAAGATCTCCAGGGGCTAAATATGCGCTTCTTTGGTCTGGGTGCGTCTGTGATGGAGAAGTTGGGTGTTTCTACGTCCCAGTTGCCCGGTGGTGAAATCTTCGGCGCGCTGGAGAAAGGGGCAATCGATGCCAGCGAGTTTTCTCAGCCGGCGATCGATCAGCGCTTGGGCTTTCACAAAATCATGAAGTACAACTACTTCCCTGGCTGGCATCAGCAGGCGACAGTGTTTGAGTTACTGGTTAACAAAGATGCGTGGGGCAAGCTGTCCAAAGGCAAGCAGGCGATTGTTGAAAACACCTGTAAAGCCTCGATGACAAACTCTATTGCCGAAGGCGAGTCTATGCAGTTCCCTGTAATGCAAAAAGCGCAGGAAAACGGTGTCGAAGTGCGCTACTGGAACGAAGAAATGCTGACTGCTTTCTCGGATAAGTGGCAGGAAGTGGTCGCTGAGAAGAGCGAGGCAGACCCCTTCTTTAATAAAGTATGGCAGGACCTAGACCAGTTCCGCAAAGGTTACGACCTCTGGGAAGCCAACGCCTTCCTACCGCGCGCAACTAGGTAACCGCGCTGTACCCGACTGTGGCGCCTGCGAGGCGCCGCAGTGTCTTTCAGTTATCCGTAACTGACCTTTAAGATCACTTTCAAGAGGAGTCTGACGTGACTTCATCCCCCTGTAAGCAGCTGCGGTTGGTCGAGACTGTCGATCGTGCGATTCAGGCCGTTGGCCGTATCGTATGCTGGCTCTATGTGGCGCTGATCGCAGTTATCATCGTGCAGGTTGTCCTGCGCAAAGGGTTTTCTAGCGGTTTAATCGTGTTTGAAGAGTTGCAGTGGCACCTTTACGCCGCTGCAGTGATGTTTGGCCTAGCACATGCCCAGACCACGAACTCGCATATTCGAGTCGACTTGCTCTACAGCAAATTCGGTGCACGTACTAAGGGGGTTATCGACACACTCGGTATTCTCTTTCTCGCGCTGCCCTTTGTGGCGGTTATTTTTATTCACAGTTTAGATTTTGTCTATGATGCCTGGCGTATTGGCGAACATTCAGATTCGCCCTCGGGGCTACCCTATCGCTGGCTTATCAAAGGCGTGATACCCGCCAGTATGGCGCTGTTGGCGCTGGCGCTGTGCAACCGGATCTACCGCAATTTACTGACTGTTTTCTCGAGGGCTCGCTAATGGAATTCAATGAAATTCTCGTTATCGCGATGTTCGCATCTTTCATTCTGCTTCTCTTTACCGGGATTCCAGTCGCCTGGGTGCTCGGCGGTATAGGAGTGATTTTCGGCGCGATTGGCTATTTTTCTGACCTTTATTTGGACACTTTTACCGGGCTCGATTTTTTGACCTTAGGCTTGGTCGTAAACCGGGTTTGGAAGATCATGGACAACTGGATATTGGTAGCCTTGCCAATGTTTATTTTCATGGGCGTTATGCTGGATAAATCCGGTGTCGCCGAGCGCTTGATGACTTCGATGCAGGCGCTGTTTGGTCACGTGCGCGGTGGCCTCGCTGTGACGGTTACTGTGATCGGGATTATTCTCGCCGCCTCCACTGGCATTATCGGCGCCTCTGTGGTGCTCTTGGGTGTGATGTCGCTCCCGGCGATGACTAAGCAGAACTACTCTATGCCCCTGGCACTGGGGACTATCGCCAGTGCGGGAACGCTGGGCATCTTGATACCTCCGAGCATCATGTTGGTGATCATGGCCGATCAGCTCGGGCTCTCTGTTGGCGACTTGTTCATGGGGGCGGTGGCTCCAGGGTTGATGTTAGGTGGGATGTACGTTGTCTACATTCTCGCAGTGGGTTGGCTGAAGCCGCAAGCTGCACCACTGCCTGAAGATGCCAAGGCGGTGACTTGGCATACAGTTGCGCAAGTGCTGCAGGCCGTGATGCCGACACTACTGCTTATTTTTGCAGTGTTAGGATCTATCTTTAGCGGCATAGCCACGCCGACTGAGGCCTCTGGCGTCGGCGCGCTCGGGGCTACTGTACTGGCGATGTACTATCGCAAATTTAACCTTAAAGTGCTTAAAGAAGTCCTGTATAACACTTACAATACAACTGCTTATATTTTCGCCATCTTTATCGGTGCGACGTGTTTTGCACTGGTGCTGCGCGAGCTCGGCGGGGATGAGCTGATTGAGTCTTTCCTCACCAGCTTGCCCTTTGGCCCCTACGGCATCATCTTCTTTATTTTGGGGATCATCTTCTTGTTGGGCTTTTTCCTCGACTGGATTGAGATCACACTGATTATTCTGCCGCTGCTGGCACCGGTTATCTCGGCATTAGGGCTGGAGATCAACGGTTACGGGGTGGTCGATAATCCTGAGCTGGTGTGGTTTGTGATGCTGGTGGCGATGACGTTACAGACCTCCTTCCTCACGCCGCCCGTGGGCTTTGCACTCTTCTATCTCAAGGGGGTGTGCCCACCGGATGTACGTTTGATGGAGATCTACAAAGGGGTGCTGCCTTTTATTGCACTGCAGCTGTGCGCGCTATTGATTTTGATCTTTTGGCCGCAAATTGTGCTCTGGCTCCCGGCGGCAGCTTACGGCTAAGTACATGTGAAATAATGATAATAGGCTCGGCCACTGTGTCGAGTGAACAGGGGCTGATCGCAAGATCAGCGCCAGAGAGAAGGATAAGGTTATGAGCAGTATCGTAGAAATTGCCGATTTAAAAGCGCTGGCGCGCAAGCGTGTGCCCAAGCTGTTTTTCGATTATGCCGACTCGGGCTCTTGGACCGAAGGCACTTACCGCGCCAACGAAAGCGACTTTCAAAAGCTGTTGCTGCGCCAGAAAATTGCCGTGGATATGACCAATCGCTCACTGGCCAGTCAGATGATAGGCCAAGAGGTTGCAATGCCAGTGGCGATGGCGCCCACTGGGCTCACGGGTATGCAGTGTGCCGATGGCGAGATCAAAGCGGCCAAGGCCTGTGAGGCGGCGGGTATTCCCTTTACACTCTCGACCATGAGCATCTGCTCGATTGAAGACATCGCCGAGCACACTACTAAGCCCTTCTGGTTTCAGCTCTACGTGATGAAAGATCGCGAGTTTATTGCCAATTTGATCGGCCGCGCCAAAGCGGCGGGCTGTTCGGCGCTGGTGCTAACCTTTGATTTGCAGATTTTGGGGCAGCGTCACAAAGATGTGCGCAACGGTCTCTCGGCACCGCCGAAGTTGACACCAAAGCACATCTGGCAGATGGCGACACGCCCGCGCTGGTGCCTGGGAATGGCGGGGACGAAGCGCCATGAGTTCGGCAACATTGTCGGCCATGTCAGCGGCGTTGAGGATATGTCTTCACTGGCGAATTGGACGGCTTCACAGTTTGACCCACAACTCTCCTGGGATGATATAGAGTGGATAAAAGAGCTCTGGGGTGGTCCGCTGATCCTCAAGGGGATTCTCGATCCGGAAGATGCGCTCAAAGCCGCTGAGAGCGGTGCCGATGCGCTGATTGTCTCCAATCACGGTGGTCGCCAGCTCGACGGCGCGCGCTCTTCGATTGCCGCGCTAGCGGAGATCGTCGATTTAGTGGGTGATAAAATCGAGGTACACATGGATGGAGGTGTTCGCTCCGGACAGGATGTACTCAAGGCGCTGGCACTGGGTGCTAAAGGTGTCTACATGGGACGTCCTTTCCTCTATGGGCTGGGCGCTATGGGGCAAGCGGGTGTCACGAAAGCGATCGATATTGTGCGCAACGAATTGGATATCACCATGGCACTGTGTGGCGAGCGTGAGTTGACTAAGCTCGGACGTCATAACATTGATCGCCACAGCCCATTGGTCAAGGCGTTTGACATCAATTTAGAGCGCTAGCGTCTGGTGTGAATGCTGTGTAGTGGCAGCAATCAGCCTGATCTCACGGGCGCTTATCAGGGCTGGCACTGTGCTGTGCTAGCCCATTTCCACCCGGTTACGGCCGCTTTTTTTCACGTGATAGAGCGCTTTATCGGCGCGCCCGATAAGGTGATCGCGATTGTCGCCTTCGCGATAGACGCTGGCACCGACGCTCACTGTGCAGTTACCCACTTCAGCGAATTCGTGTTTGGCGATCAACTGGTGTACACGGTGTGCCAAGGTCATCATGCCCCGGGCGTCAGTATCCGGGCAAAGTAAGATAAATTCCTCACCACCCCAACGCGCGGCTATATCCTCTGCGCGCGCGCAATCTGTCAGCAACTGTGCCAGTTCGATCAACACTTGGTCTCCCGTCTGGTGACCGAAATGATCATTGACCTGTTTAAAGTGGTCAACGTCGAGCAGCATGATGCCAAAGGGAGTGTTGTGCTGTTGTGCAACGCCGATATTGTCATCGATTGCGCGATCTAGCTTTATTCTATTGTAGAGCCCGGTGAGTTTGTCAGTGATGGCCAGCCGCTCGAGTTCGAGGTTCTTCTGCTCCAACTGCGCCTGTGCCTGGGCGAATTTATCCAGAGCGTCTTGGGCGATCTTATTGGCGGTTGCCAGCTTGCGATTCCAAGTCAGCACACCTATCAATAGAATCAGGGCGATGGCCGATACTTGCAGTAGCAGGCGGTAGTCGCGGCCCTGTTCGTAACGCACAGAAACCCAGTGCTCGTAGACCTCCTGCTTTTGAGTCGGGCTGACATTGTCGATAGCTTTTTGAAAGATGCTGCGCAGCAGCGGCTCATCGTTGCGTGTCGCGACAGAAGGTGAGGAGTCGAAGTCTATCTCACCGGATATCTTGAGATTGAGCAGATCGTTTTGCTTGATGGCGTAGGAAATGGGCAGCAGAGAATCGATGTAGGCATATACCTGTTGGCTGTTGACCAGTTCTAGGCCGTGGGCGATGTTATCCACCTCGAGGATATCGATTTGAGGGTAGGTTGTTTTGAGGTAGTTAATCACCGAGTAACCTTTGACAATAGCGAAGCGTTTGTCGAGCTCTTGGGTGATGTCACTGATGAAAAACTTGTCCAGTGTTGTCGCCATGACGATAGGGTAGGAGACGTACGGCTCGGTGAAATCCAAGTAAACCTTGCGCGCCTTTGTTTCTCTGGCCAGAGAGAGGATGTCGCATTGGCGCGTGCGCACAGCATCTAAACTATGCTGCCAACTCTGTGTAGGATAGAGCACCAAGTTGAGTTGGGCGCTTTTTGCAAATAGCTTGAGATACTCTGCAGCCATACCATTGTGTTGGCCTTGATCGTCGATCTGTTCGAAGGGCATCCAGTCCGGGTCGACACACATGCGGATGACTTTCTTCTCTGCCAGATAGGCGCGCTCCTCATCGCTCAGCGCGATGCTGGGCTCGGCCGCCTGCACACTGCCAATCAGTGAAATTTTGGCGCTGTTCAAGGTGCTGTATAGCAATATCAGCACACTGAGAGCAATGTGGAAGCAGGATCGCGGCATAAGTATTTTTATCAGTATATAGGCGCTGGATAATAGACTATAAGCTATTTTTCGACGATAAAACACAAGTATCCACAAGGTGTTACAAAAAAACACTGTGCAGTAAATGGTGCGGGTTTTTGCCCTACTTTGGTATTTACGTACAGCGCAAACTACAGCCTGTACACGCTTGGTCAATGTTCCAACCCGGTGACGTATTTGAAAGCTGTTAAGGTGCTCAAGCTGTGTTGAGGAGCAGGGTTTGTGAGTGTTTTGAACCTAGGGTTTCGCCTTCCTTTCGCAGTGTATAGTATGCATGTTGAGAGAGGCGTGGCCGGTTAAGGCAGTTAGTAAAGTAGTATAAGAAGCAGGCGCGTGGCTGCACATTGCACTGCTGCGCTGCCCATAAACGTTTCACGCACTGTGAGACACTCCGATTTTTGAGTGAAGCAATATGGAAATGACAAAAGCCAGTCTCGATCATCAAGCACTGTTTGATGCATACTCGCAGCGCTGTGCTCAAGATGGTTTACTTCCCTATGCAGATAAAGATTTTGTGAGCTTGGCATACTTGGCGAGAGTGATTGCTCACGCCAAGGGGGAAGGGCTCCCCGCAGGTTGGGTACCAACCACGACGTATTTCTATATTGAAGCTGGGGCTATACTCGGTGCCATTCGGCTAAGGCATGGCACAGATGAGTACATAAAATACGAAATCGGTCACATCGGTTATGAAACCTCTTCGCACGCTAGAGGGAGAGGGGTTGCCACTAAGATGCTCGATTGGGTGCTTAACAATGTGGTGGAAGGTGCACCTATAGTGATTTGTGATGAAGATAATTTGGCTTCAAGAAAGGTGATAGAAAAGTGTGCGGGGCGATACTTAGAGACGGTGTATTCAAAGGCACATTCGCAATATATCACTCGCTATCAGTTTGAGCGCCAAAGATAAAAGCACACGGGGGTGATTAAACACGTAGTGGTTGCCTGCGCTGGGTACTCTGATCAAAGGCAAAGACTATCGCGCTGTGAGTTGCTCATCAAGTTGGTATAAGCAGTGTTGGCGGCTAAAAAAAACCCGTGCAGCGCACGGGTAAAAAGCCTTATCAGCTTACAGGAAATGCTGCGCGAAGCCTCGAGGCTGGGCGCTAGAGCGCAGTGGTGTTGCGCCCTGAAAGATCAAACCATACTGGTCTAAGCGCTTAGCTCGATGCCGGCACCGGCACACAGTGCCTTGAGGTTGTTGGCGCCGAGTGTGGCGTAGGTCAACGGATTGGCGATGGCGGGGTCTTGCTCTGCCTCTACCACTAGCCAACCTTGATAATTACTTTCTTTGAGGCCCTTGAACAGTGTCGCGTAGTCGATGCAGCCGTCACCGGGTACAGTGAAGACGCCATTGAGTACTGAATCGAGGAAGCTCAAATTACGGTTCTTGGCATCTTGTAGTACCTCTGCGCGAATGTCTTTACAGTGCACGTGGTTAATACGTGAGGCGTGACGCTTTTGTACTGCAATCGGGTCGCCGCCGGCGTATGTCAGGTGGCCGGTGTCGAGCAGTAAGCCGACGGACTCGCCGGTGTGCTGCATCAGCAGATCAACCTCGGCTTCTGTCTCTACAACAGTGCCCATGTGGTGATGGTAGGCCAGCTGTACACCTTGCGCTTGACAGTAGTCGCCCACGGCTGTCATTTTCTCGCCAAGTTGTTGCCATTGATCGCTTGAGAGCTGAGGGCGTTGGCTCAGAGGTGTATCTTGTGCACCGTGGATGCAGCCGCCGACTTCACAGTACACCATCACAGTGGCACCGAGCTCTTTAAGCAAGTTGAGGTGGTCTTGGATCGCCACGATTTCCTCTTCCACGCTGCGCTCAAGCAGCTGCCCACTAAACCAGCCGGAGACCAGTTTTAAGCCGTGCGCATCGAGAATAGGGCCTAGCACTTCGCTCTGGCGCGGGAATTTATTACCCAGTTCAAAGCCTGCAAAACCCGCTTGTGCGCCTTCGCTGAGGCATGTTTCCAGCGGCGTCTGCGCACCCAGTGAGGGTAAGTCGTCGTTGGTCCACGTCAGTGGGTTGATACCAATTCTAATAGTCATATCTGTCAATCCAATCAATAAGGCTGATTTTGCTTGCCGGCACGATAGCCCGCCAGCGCCGTGTTAACTTGTTCGCGCTGAGAGACTTCAGGCACTGCCACGTCCCACCAGCAACCGCCGTCAGAGGTGACAGCAGGGTCAGTGTCTAGGGTGATGACGTAGGAGTGGCTCGCTGCCTTGGCACGGCCCATCGCCTGTTCAAGCTGCGCGATATTCTCGACGCGCTCTGATTGAGCGCCCATTGCAGCGGCGTGTGCGGCAAAGTCCAATTTGGGGGCGCCGCCTTCGACGCTCTGGCAGTTCTCCAGAAGGTTGTTAAACGGCGCACTGCCCGTACCCTGCTGCAGACGGTTGATACAGCCGTAGCCGCGGTTGTCGAGGACGACAACAATGATCTTGTGGCCCAGCATGACACTGGTGGCCAGCTCTGAGTTGAGCATCATGTAAGAACCGTCGCCGACGACCACGATGACGTCGCTGTCCGGAGTGGCCATCTTGACACCTAAACCGCCGGCAATTTCATAGCCCATGCAGGAGTAACCGTACTCAACGTGGTAGGCCTTTTGGCTATCGGTGCGCCACAGCTTGTGCAGTTCACCCGGCAAGCCGCCCGCGGCGCAGACGATGACATCGTCGGCGGCGCTATTGCGTTTGACTGCACCGAGCACTTGAGCGTCGGTCGGCAGTCCGCTCGGGCTCTCAACGCCGCTCGCCGCTGTGACCTGTTCGTAGTAGTTGTTCCAGGCAGCGATCGCCTCGCGGCCCTTGTCTTGCCACGCTTGCTGCGCGCTGTAGTCGCTCAATCCCTGTGCCAGTTGCTCCAGGCCAACGCGGGCATCGACCAAAAGTGGCGAAGCGTTTTGCTTGATGCTGTCAAACCGTGCGATGTTGAGTTGAATCAGTTTGCTGCCGGCGCGTTCAAACAGCGTGCGCGAAGCGGTAGTGAAATCCTGCAGGCGCGTGCCGACCGCTAATACTACATCGGCTTCAGCGGCCAGCTGGTTAGCTGCGTTGCTGCCGGTAACGCCGATGGCGCCGACGTAGTTGGGGTGGTTCCACGCCAGTGAGCCTTTGCCTGCCTGTGTTTCGGCGACAGGGATGCCAGTGGCTTCAGCAAAGTTCTGCAGTGCTTGGCAGGCCTCGCTGTAGTGTACGCCGCCACCGCTGATCAGCAGAGGCTTCTCGGCACTGGCCAGTGCTGCGATGGCTTCGGCGAGCTCTAGTTCATCGGCGCGTTGACGTCGCAGGCGGTGAATTCGCTCGGCGAAGAAGGACTCAGGGTAGTCGTAAGCTTGCGCCTGTACATCTTGGCTCAGCGCCAGTGTGACAGGACCGCACAGCTCTGGATCTGTCAGTGTTTGGATCGCTACTGGCAAGCTGTTGATGATTTGCTCAGGGCGAGTGATGCGATCGAAGTAGCGGCTGACCGGGCGGAAGCAGTCGTTGGTGCTAACCGTTGGGTCTGTGGGATCCTCGACTTGCTGCAGTACAGGATCCGGCGTGCGGCTGGCGAACGTGTCGCCTGGGAGTAAGAGCACAGGTAAACGGTTGACGTGCGCCAGTGCGGCTGCGGTTACCATGTTGGCGGCACCTGGGCCGATCGACGTGGTGCAGGCCATCATACGCTGGCGGTTGTTAGCCTTAGCGTAAGCGATAGCGGCGTGCGCCATGCCCTGCTCGTTGTGGGCGCGCAGCGTCGGTAGCTCGGCCTTGGCATGGTACAGTGCCTCGCCCATACCGGCGACATTGCCGTGGCCGAAAATCGCAAACATACCGGCGAACAGCGAGTGCTTCTCGCCGTCGATCATTACCTTTTGCGCGCTCAGGTATTTGACCAGTGCCTGAGCCATTGTGAGTCTAATCGTTGTCATAATACTAACCTTGTTTATTGAGCCTGGCGGTTGCGCCAGTAACCGATCAAAGTGACATAGTTATCGGCCACTGCATCGATAAATTGCTGATCGTCGATGTCATTCGCCAGCCATTGACGGCTCGGGCCACCAAATAGCGTACGTCCCACGGTGAAACCTTTACAAATATCGAAGCCGGCGCTGTGGTTGAAGCCCTCTTGCAGTTGAGCTGCAGGGGCGTCTAGGCCCAGCATTACGACGCCGCGACAGTGCGGGCCGCGCGCGCTGATGATATCGGTGACCTGTTGCCAGCCATCGCGGCTCAGTGTCGGTAGCTTCCACCAGTCAGGGCGCACACCTAAGTTGTAGATACGGCTCAGCGCACGCGGTACTGTGCTGTCATCTTGTGGCATATCCGCAGGTGGAATGATTTCTAGTAGCAGCTCGTGGCCAGACGTGCAGCACGCCTGGAACAGTTCTTTGATCTGGCGCTCCTGTTTGAGCAGCATTTCTATGGAATCGTCTGGGTTGTAGAACACTAGGCACTTGACGACGTGCTCGCGCGGCCAGCTCTTTAGACGATCGCCGATGGAGCGGCCACCTTCGAGTTCGATCGGGCGCGAGGAGGGCAGTTCCACCGGGCGGCCGATCCACCAACCTTCACCGGTAACATCGTTGAGTGCATCTTGGCCGTATGTATCATCGATCAATACACCGATATTGTTCGTCAGTCCCGCTTTCTCAGCGCCCTGTTTGGCAGCTTTTACCAGCAGCTGTTTGAGTGGGCGAATGCGCGCGGGGTCGGCATCGGCCTCGCGTGCCATGTCGAAGAACTGTTTGCGGTGGTCGAACGCCAAACCGCAGATTTCGTCCCACTGCACTGGCGAGCGGCTAGTGATGCGGTGCAAGTAATTGAGCTCTTCGTCTAGGTCGGGGCGCACAATATCGGCGCTGTTGGCCAGGTAGTAGTCCAGCTCTTCCTCGGAGGGAATTGCCGGCGCGCAGCCGTGGCGTGAAACTACCAAGGCGCCGCAGGCGTTGGCATAAGCACAGCTGGTCTGATGATCTTTGTCCTGTAAATAGCCGCGCAGGAAGCCTGATAAAAAGGCATCTCCAGCGCCCAAGACATTGAGCACTTCAACGCGAACGCCGGTGAAGGGCTCGATGTCATCCATCGAGGCGGGAATGGCGTCTTCGATAACAGTACAACCCAAGGGGCCTAGCTTGAGGACGATAGTGGCATCGCTGATCTCGCGGATCTTGTTCAATGCGGCGATCGTATCTGTGGTGCCGCCTGCGATGTGAACTTCCTCTTCGGTGCCGACGATCAAATCGCAGTCCGGCAGTATTGTCTGCAAGTGCTCAGAGACACCCTGTGAGGAGATAAAGCGCGTCTCGCCGTCGCCTAGACTCGTCAGTCCCCAGAGCACTGGGCGGTAGTCGATATCGACGATGACTTTAGTCCCTGCGGCTTTGGCGTATTCAATGGCCTTTTTGCTCGCCGCGTAAGTTTCGGCAGTCGAAAAATGAGTGCCCGTGATCAGTAGTGATTTACTGGAGGCGATAAACTCTGGGCTGAAATCGGCTTCGCTAATCGCCATGTCGGCGCAGTCTTTGCGATAGAAGATCAGCGGAAACGTCTCCTGGTCTTTGATACCCAGAACGACGAGTCCGGTGAGGCGCTCTTCGTCGGTGATGACGTGAGAGGTGTCGACCCCGGCACGTGCAAGCTCTTCGCGTACAAAAGTACCCATGTGCTCGTTGCCAACACGTGTCAGCATCGCTGACTTTAGCCCCAGGCGGGAGGTGCCAAAGGCGATATTGCCCGAAGAGCCGCCCAAGTACTTTGCAAAACTAGACATATCTTGCAGGGGGCTGCCAATTTGTTCGCCGTATAAATCGACGGCGGCGCGACCTAGACAAATGACATCTAGTGTTTTGGAATTACTCAATGCTTTACTCCTTATTCGCGGCAGCTTCACGCGGCCCCGGTTTTAATACTGGGCGAACCATTCGCCGCGGTGCTCGCCGCTGCCTATCCACAGCGAGACATCCGTTTGCGCCTACGCGGCGCCCTGTGCCTGAGCGTCCAGGCGATTGAACTCAGCGAGTTCGGCTTCCAGTGCCTCGAGCTCTTGGCCGCCGGCCATCATTTCGAGGATCTCTTCACGGCTGACATCTTTCTTCAGCCAAGTACCTAGGCTCTTGCCGCGGTTGAGCAGGGTAAACCTGTCGGCCACTGGATAGGCATGGTGTACGTTGTGGGTAATTAATATGACAGCTAGACCGCGCGCGCGCGCCTTGGCTACAACCTTTAACACATTGGCCGACTGCTTGACCCCAAGCGCGGCTGTCGGCTCATCGAGGATCAGGACCTTGGCGCCGAAGTGGATCGCGCGGGCAATCGCCAGACACTGGCGCTCACCGCCGGACATAGTGCCGATAGAGTGCTCGGGGTCGCGAACATCGATGCCCATCTCGGCGAGTCCAGCACGGGCAATCTCGTTGGCGCGTTTGGTGTCGAATACGTTGAAGGGTCCCCACTTCTTAGTGAGCTCGCGGCCCATAAAGAAGTTGCGTGTCACGCTCATCAAGTTGACCAGGGCCAGATCTTGATAAACCGTGGCAATACCACTGTCCAGGGCGTTTTTAGGTGACTCGAACGTCACCGGTTGCCCATCGAGCAGAAACTCGCCCTCGGAGGGCTTGTGCACACCGGCAAGGGTTTTAATCAGGGTAGATTTACCCGCACCGTTATCGCCGAGTAGGCAGTGCACTTCACCGAGCTTGACCTGCATATCGATATCTTTAAGCGCGATAACTGAACCGAAGTAACGGCTCACTTTTTTCAATTCTAGAATATATTCGCTCACAGTAAATTCCTCATCTCTTTGTGGCGGCTATATAAGGTGGAAGCCGCCATGGATTAGTCTCTTAACGCGATCCGGTGACGCGCTTGCGGATAAAGTTATTGAACAGTACCGCCGCCAAGAGCATGACGCCGAGGAAGACGCGGAACCAGTCAGAGTCCGCACCGGTGAAGAAAATACCCATCTGTACGACACCGAAGATAAGAGCACCGAAGCATGCGCCAATCACAGAGCCGTAGCCGCCGGTGAGGAGCGCGCCGCCGATAACGGCTGCGATAATCGCTTCAAACTCTTTGAGTAGGCCGCGATCGGCTGCCGCTGAGCCGAATTCAAATACTTGGCAGGCGGCGAAGACAGTGGCGCAAAATGCTGTGAACATGAAGAGCGAGATCTTAACCATATCTGTCGGTACGCCGACGTTCTTAGCGGCTTTTGCATCGCCACCGGCTGCGAAGATCCAGTTGCCAAACTTAGTGCGCAGCAAGACGAACGAACCAATAGCGGCCAGCAGTAACCACCAGATAATAACCATGGGGATACCGGTCACGACGGGAGAGCCGTCGTTGTACGTTTCGATCCACCCGGCATTGCCCAACCAGGTAAAGAAGCCCGTGCCTATCTGGCCACCGAACGCGGCTGCGAGCCAGTCTCCTTCAGCGGCTTCAGAAACGCCGGAAACGATAGTTTTGTTGGTAAAGAGAATCGAGAGTGCGATGGTCAAGCCGCGCAGAATAAACAGGAATGCCAAAGATACAATAAAGGAGGGCAGTCCGGTTTTAACCACAATGTAGCCGTTGATAAAGCCGATCAACATAGCACCGGCAAAGGCAAATAGAATGCAAGTCCACACCGGCCAGCCCCAGTAGAGAGCGGGGATGGACATCATCATGCCTGCGAAGCCAATCATGGAACCGATGGAGAGATCGAACTCGCCGGCGATCATCAAGAGGCAGGCGCCGATGGCAATAATGCCCAGCTGCGCCGACACTGTTGTCCAGTTGAGTATACCGTCTGCGTTAAACATGCCGGAATCTCCGGCGACGATGGCAAAGAAGATAAAAACTAACAGTGCGCCAGACACCGAGCCGAGTTCCGGCCGAGTGAGTAGCTTTTTGTAGAGGGGTTCTTTGCGCAACCGCTCATCCTGCGGTGCGTCAATCGTAGCTTCAACTGAGTTAGACATAGTGAAGGACCTATTGTTGTATTTGTATTGTCTGTTTATGCCTCGACCTGATTCGAGGTGCCCCGATTGGAGCAGTGATAAGATAGAATAAGAATTCTATTTTTGCAATATTCTAGAATGAATTTTTTATTTCAGTAGAGAAGAGCGATTGAATGAGTCACCCGGCCAGCTTTAGTGAGGGGCCTGTACAGCGGGCGCTGCGGCGAAAAGAACTAGCCTTAGGCGGTGTTCTATTTCATGCGCTATTTATGGAATAATTGTTCTAAAGCTATTGTAAAATAGAATTTTGTATCTAGAATTGAGTGGCCTCGTGCGGCTAATAAAGCGCCTTGGCGGGCTGGCCAGAGAGCGAAAAGGGACGGCCGGGTAAGTTAGATCTGACTTTTAATAAGATTAAAAAATCTGGAGTAAAAAATGAAAAAGATAATAAAAACAACTAGTTCACTTTTATTTGCCGGTGTCGTAGCTGCGGGAGCTATGGTGGCACCTACTATGGCTCAGGCCGCGGGTGAACGCTTTGTTTTAGTCAGCCACGCCGATGATGCCGACTCCTGGTGGAACACCATCAAGAATGCGATCAAGGAAGCAGGTTCTGCTGTCGATGCTAAAGTTGAGTACCGCAACCCGCCAACGGGTGACCTTGCGGATATGGCGCGCATCGTTGAACAGGCCGTGGCTTCTAATCCAGATGGTTTGATTGTCACCATCGCCGACTACGATGTATTAAAAGGGCCTATCTCAAAAGCGGTTAAGAAAGGCATTCCGGTAATCACAATCAACTCAGGTACAGCGCAGCAGAGTGAAAAGCTCGGTGCACTGATGCACGTCGGTCAGCCTGAATACGATGCGGGCTTCGGTGCGGGTAAAAAGGCCAAAGCTGCAGGTGTTAAAAGCTTTGTCTGTGTTAACCACTATATCGAAAACCCAGCTTCCGTTGAGCGCTGCCAAGGGTTTGCCGATGCTATCGGCACAGACCTTAAAGGCAACATGATTGATGTGGGTAAGGATCCACTCGATATCGAGAAGAAGGTGCAGGCTTACCTGCGCAAGAATGCCAATACAGAAGCTGTCTTGACCTTGGGCCCAACCTCTGCGCACCCGACGCTGCGTGCACTGAACAAGACCAAGCAGGCAGGGAAGGTTTACTTCGGTACCTTTGATTTGAGCTCTGAGATTGCCGCTGCAATCAAGTCGGGTACGATCGAATTTGCAATTGACCAACAGCCGTACCTTCAGGGTTACATGCCTGTCACTGTGCTTTCACTGTACAGCCGCTACGGCATTGCACCTTCAAACGACATCAACTCGGGCCCGGGCTTTATCACGAAAGATAATATTGCTCAGGTTGAAAAGTTGGCTGGCGAAGTTCGCTAAGACACTGTGGCCGGGCAGCTTAGGTTACCGGTCGCACTCCCGGTGGCACCCCTGTATGGCTTAGCTTGTACAGGGAGTGTTACCATGCCGCCTGAATCGTCGCAGTAAAGAGTTGAGAAATACTATGGCCAAGCATGCACCGGCAACACTTATAGAACTCAAAGCCGTTATCACCGAGCAACATCCACAGCTGAGTAAGCGTCTGCGCCAAGTTGCGCAGTATTTGCTGGATAACCCCAGCGCCATCGCCTTTGGTACGGTGGCGGTGATATCAAAAAATGCGGGGGTTCACCCTTCGACCCTTGTCAGGTTTGCCAATACTTTTGGCTATAGCGGCTTCAGCGAGATGCAGGGGCTGTTTCAGCAAGAGCTATTGCAGGAAGCACCTAGCTACCAGGAGCGCATTCGCATTGCGCGCCAGGAGTTGGGTGATCAGGGCGGGATTGAGCAGACAGCGCTGCTCGATCAATTTGTCGGCGCTAACACCACGGCGCTTGAGCACTTGGCGCAGACGATACCGGCGCAGGATATCGAAAGCGCAATTGATCTGCTCGAGCACGCCAAGGCAACCTATATCGTCGGGGTGCGCCGCGCGTATGTGGTCTCGACTTACTTCTCCTATGCACTGCGCCACATCGATCGGCGCGCCTACATGATAGACGGTGCCGGGGGAATGTATAAGGAGCAGGCGGGCAGCATTGAAGCGGAAGATGTGCTGATCGCCATTAGTTTTCATCCCTACGCAGATGAGACGCAGAATGTTGCACGTGTCGCCGCGCAAAAAAATGTGCCGCTGATTGTTATTACCGACAGCCTACTCAGCCCGTTGGCGTCGCTGTCGAGTGTTTGTTTTGTCGTGAAAGAGGCCGAAGTGCACTCTTTCAGATCGTTGTCGTCCTCCCTGTGTTTGGCGCAATCGCTCTCGATTGGCCTGGCCTACAGGTTGGAGAATTTGAAAACCTCCGGCTGAGGTCAGGACACTGCGCATAGCGCCCTAACAGTGTGTTAGGTGGATGCGTAGTCTCCCCAGTCGCCGGAAGAACGGAGTAATAGGTAAATGATTAATTTGTGTCTTTTTGGCGCTGGTCGTATCGGTTCAATTCACGCCAGCAACGTTGCGCGTCACGCAGAAGTGAATATTCGCTACGTTGTCGACGCCTACGAACCAGCCGCGCAGGAGCTGGCTAAACGTTTCGGTGCCAAAGTGGTCTCCGTTGAAGAGGCACTGGCTGACAGTGAAGTTCACGGCGTGATTATCGCCAGTTCAACCAATACTCACGCGGATTTGATGGAGCAGTCTGCACGCGCGGGTAAAGCCATTTTCTGTGAGAAACCTGTCGATCTGAGCGTCGAGCGCGTGCGCGATTGCCTGGCGACTGTTGAAGCCAGCGGTGTGGTTTGCTCTATCGGCTTTAACCGCCGCTACGATCCGCAGTTTAGCGCGCTAAAAGCCTCGCTAGATGCCGGTCAAGTTGGCAACCTGGAAATGCTGACAATCACCAGCCGTGATCCTTCTGCGCCGCCAGTTGACTATATTAAAGTTTCAGGTGGACTGTTCCGCGACATGATGATTCACGACTTTGATATGGCGCGCTGGCTGCTCGGTGAGGAGCCGGTAGAAGTGTTTGCTACCGCCAGTTGTCAGGTTGACCCAGCGATTGCCGAGGCGGGCGATGTGGATACGGCACTGGTTACCCTAAAAACGGCCAGTGGCAAACTGTGCCAGATCAGTAACAGCCGTCGCGCGGTGTACGGTTATGACCAGCGCATTGAAGCTTTCGGCTCGGCCGGTATGGCGCAAGTGGCTAACCAGCTTGAATCTCAAGTGACAGTGACAGGCGAGCAGGGCGCGACTGCAGCTAAGCCACAGTACTTCTTCCTTGAGCGCTACGAGGCGGCTTACCGTTTAGAACTCGATAATTTTGTCGCTTGTATTCGCGATGGTGTGCAGCCAGTGGCCAGCGGCATTGATGGTCTGCAGTCTCTGCTACTGGCCGAGGCTGCACTTGAATCTTCACAGACAGGTAAGGCCGTTAGCGTCTCGCTGTAACTGTGTTAGCCGCCCCGAGTGGGCGTCAATACCTAATGACAACGCCGAAAGGCAACAGCGGCAGCGCCGCTGAGACAAGAGAAGATGTTATGTCACACTTGCTATCAAAGGCTGCCGTGCCAGATGCACAGGGCTGCCGTCAAAAGATTACCCCAGAGTCTGCCAATTGGCAGTACGTCGGCTTTGAAATGTATCAGCTCAAAGCGGGCGAAACGCTAGCGCAAGATACTTTAGATAAAGAAGCCTGTCTGGTTATCCTCACGGGCAAAGCAGATATCAGCGCCGGTGCTGAACGTTGGCAGGGGTTGGGCGAGCGCACAAGTTTGTTTGAAAACAAGGCGCCATACTCAGTCTACGTGCCGCCTAAAGATCACTACGAAGTCGTTGCCGCTACAGATTTAGAGTTGGCGATCTGCAAGGCGCCGGCTGAGGGCAAGTTCCCGGTGCGCTTGATCACCCCGCAGATGTGCAATTACCAGACCCGCGGCATCGATTCTAACCGTCGTCACGTCTGCAATATTTTGTTTGATAACATGGAGGCTGAGAGTCTCTTGGTCTGTGAGGTGGCGACGCCAACAGGCAATTGGTCGAGCTACCCGCCGCACAAGCACGACAGTGATAACGCACCTCTGGAAACCCAGCTTGAAGAGACTTACTACCACCGTATTAACCCTGAGCAAGGTTTTGTCTTTCAGCGGGTCTACACGGATGATCGCAGCTTGGATGAAACCGTGAGCGCAGAGAATCACGATGTTGTGATGGTGCCAGAGGGCTATCACCCTGTAGGTGTGCCGCACGGTTATGAGTCCTACTACCTCAACGTGATGGCAGGCCCTTCGCGCAACTGGATTTTCCACAACGATCCCGATCACGAGTGGATTATCGAAGCCGACAAGAAGAAGGCGCAAGCGCGCGACTAGTTGATCTGGACAAAGCTCAGGTCTTGGCGGCCTGAGTCAGTTTGAACAACGGGGCGTTTAAGTAGAAAATTGGATATTTGTTGGGTTATTGGCGCGCAGAGGGTGCTACCAAGTGGTAAAATCCGCCGCCAACGACTATAACTATTATATTCAGTTTTCTCTGGAGGTGCCTTGGTTTACATTCGGCTCTTTATCACGCTTTTTACACTGCTGGGCGCTATTGGCGCAGCGCGTGCTGAGACTTGGCGTCTTGCCAGTATCGAATGGCCGCCCTATGCAGGTGCGCAACTGCCCGACCAGGGCTTAGCCGTTAACGTGCTGCGCACGGCATTGGCAGAGCGCGGTATTACCCTCGAAGTTGATTTTATGCCTTGGAACCGCGCTGTACAGCGTGCAAAGCAAGGTCGCTATATCGGTTACTTCCCCGCTTGGCCGGAAGAGGTAGAGCCGGGGTTTGTGGCTTCTGGAGAGGTTGCCACGTCCACTGTTGGCCTAATTAGCTATCGCGGTTCAGGGGTAGTATGGCGCGGGCTTGAAAAAGCATTGGCGTATTATAGGACGGGCTTGGTCTCCAGTTATGTCTACTCGCCTGAGATCAGTGCCCAGTTGCGTACTCAGCCAAAAAATCTTCGCTATGTCGCCAGCGACAGGGACCTCATTCGGGTGTTACATCACAAGCGCGTCGTGTTGGCCCTTACCGATCCACGGCTCGTGGAGTATTACGCCGCGCTTGACGGTTACGACAACTTAGAAGTTGTCAGGCAGGAGCTGGAAGTTAAACCGCTGGTTGTGGCCTTAACTGACAGCCAAGCCAACCGCGCGCAGATCACGCTGCTCAAAGCGCTGTTCGACCATTGACGCGCCTGTTCACCCCACCTGATCTCTTTCCTGCTCAAGACTGATACCTAAGGCTCTTCTCAGCGGTGCGTGGTCATCGCTAGCAGGCTTTGCTGTGGCTGGCTTTCAGGCCGAGTAATGCTCGGCAAAGTTAAACCTTTTCCAGAAAAAGTCCTTTATTCCCACACTTAAAATGTGCTAAAACCCAAGTAGACCAAATTTCATTAATTGCAATAAATACAACAAAATAATTGAGCATTTACCCTTTTTGGCCGATAGGTAAACAAAGCGGGACACCCATTTAGCGAAGGTGAACTGCTCGGACAATAATAACAAAGGTATCAACATGAAAGTTTTTAAGATTAGCAACAAAGTGACCGCTATGAGCGTCGTGCTGCTGTTTGCCGCCGCGGCGCTAATCTATTCTGTCATGCAGTTTCTCGCCCTGCCCATTATGCAAGAGCAGGTGCAGCGTGAGGCTAAAGCACAAGTTTCTTCAGCCGTTAATGAGCTCAAAGTCGCACTGCGTGATGCCGGCTCTCTGACGCAGAGTTTGGCGGGCTTATCACAGAGTCTGCCCCTAGAGCGCCCGCTGTTCGAGGCGCATATGCCCGCGCTAATCGACAAGTTCGGCAACAAGAGTATCGTCGGTGGCGGTATTTGGCCCGAGCCCAACGCCTTTGAAGCAAATACCGCTCGCCACTCCTTCTACTGGGCGCGCCAGAGCAGCGGTGAGCTCAGCCTGCTCGATGATTACAATGACCCCGCCGGCAGTGGCTATCACAACGAGGGCTGGTACAAGGTAGGGCAGAGCCTGCAGCCGGGCCAGTGTGCTTGGTCTGAGGCCTATGAAGATCCTGTTTACCCAGTGCCTATGGTGACTTGTACAGTATCGATCAACCGCGACGGCCGCTTCTGGGGTGTCGCCACGATAGACGTGGCCTTAGATGGTCTTAAAGAGTTGTTTGAATCGCAGAATGCACTGACCGGCGGTTACAGTTTTGCTATCGATAGCGCCGAGCAAATCGTGAGCTTCCCGCAAGTGCGTACAGAGAGCTTGGCGATGACCCCGCTCGATAAGGCTACTGCTGGCGATAGCAGCCTGCTGCCACTGGCAAAGGCACTGCGTGCTGAGCAGCCCCTGAGCGCCATGCCCGACGGTGTGGTTAAAGGCGACAGCAGTATTTTGTTGCTCGAGAAGTTACCGGCAGTGGGTTGGACAGTCGGTATGTTGCTCCCAGATAGCATAGTGCAAGCGCCGGTACAGAAATTGGCGAGCAGCCTATACTTTACAATGATCCCCGCACTGCTGCTCTTCGTCGCAATTGTCGTCTGGTACAGCCGCGTGATTCTCGGCTGGATCAAAGAGACCACCTCGCAGATCAACTTGCTGAGTAGTGGCGGTTCGTCAGCGACGCTAGATATTCGCACTATGGATGAAATCGGTGAGCTCAAGCAAGCGGTCAATGAGTACGGTGCCTATTTGAATAACCTGCTCAAAGACATCGGTGTTGAGGCCGGGGGGATCAGCAAGGAGGCGCAAGATCTCAATGACTTGAGTAGCACGCTGAGCTCGCGTGCCGCCGAGCAGATGGATGAGAACAACGTACTGGCTGCGGCAATTCACGAGATGTCAGCCAGCGCCCGCGATGTCGCGCAGAACACAGATGACGCCTCTAAGACAGCAGAAGATGCGCGCTCTCTGGTCTCTCACGGTCGCGATATGGTGCAGCAGAACGGCGCGGCTGTTCAAGAACTTGCCAATGCGCTGACCCAGACATCCGGTGTGATAGATCGCCTCAGCGAGGACAGCCAGAAAGTCGGTGCGGTACTCGATGTGATCAAGACGATTTCAGGGCAGACCAATCTCTTGGCGCTTAATGCGGCCATTGAGGCGGCGCGCGCCGGTGAACACGGACGCGGCTTCGCTGTGGTAGCTGATGAAGTGCGCACTCTTGCAGCGAAGACTCAGGATTCAGCGGCAGAAATTGAGAATATGATTGTTCAGCTGCAGGAGGCGGCGCAGAGCGGTGTTTCTGTTATCGCCAGCAGTCAGAGCTTGTCCGGTGAATCTATTGAGCGCGCGGAGACGGCGGTCAAGGCGTTCGAAGATATCGTCGAGGCCTTTGGCAATATCAACGAGCGCACGTCGCTGATCGCGGTGACAGCCCACGAGCAGGCTAAGGTGACCGATGAAATCCAAGAGCTTGCCGAGCGGATTCGCCAGATCAGTGAGCGCAACTCTGAGGATGCCAGCAAACTTACGGATATGAGTAATATGTCCAATGAAGCATCGCGTCGTCTCTACGATTTGAGCCGCAATAAAGAGTAATAAGCGCAG
>JBMZCU010000014.1:0-24569 GCA_049613705.1 Pseudomonadales bacterium
TTCAGCTCGCTAGCTTCCACCCGCAATACCTCTTTGCCGGTGTCGATCCCGAAGATATTAGCCACTGGACCAACCGCTCCCCCTACCCGATGATTCACATCATTCGCGAGGGGCAGATGAGCCGGGTTCTCGCCAACTTTAAAGATCCTGCGAGTATTCCAGCGCGCAACATTGAACTGTTGCGAAAATTGGGCCGCGAAGGCCTGCAAACACACTTCGACTACCGAGGCGCCGGCATCGAATAGCGCAGCTATTGATTCGCCCTCACACAGACACATGGAAATCCAATGCAGCGCCGATCGTTTCTCCTCTTAAGCACACTAGCCACATTGCTAAGCGCCTGCCGCCAGCAGGGAGCGGGCAAGCGCGCCAACCCAGAATCCATTCTGGTCATTGGTGCGGGTATTTCCGGACTGGCCGCAGCGCAAGCCCTAGCAAAAGCCGGCCACAGAGTCAGTGTACTGGAGGCGCGCGAGCGCATCGGCGGCAGAGTCTGGACAAGCCACTTGTGGCCGAGCTCGGCTGTCGATTTAGGCGCCTCGTGGATTCACGGCGTCGAAGCGAACCCTCTAACGGCGCTGGCCGATACCCTCAATCTTCCAAGAGCGTCGACAGACTACGACAACCAGGCCATCTACGGTTTAGCGGGGACTGCGCTCACAGCGCAGGAGCAACGGGCGCTGCAGAAGCTTTCGCACCAGTTACTCGAGGTACTCGAAGACGATGCAACGGAAAGTGACAGCTTACTCGACGTCCTGCAGCGCTCCAGCTTCTGGCAAGCGCTAACACCTAGTGAGCGCAGCAGTGCACTGCACTTGCTTAACACGACGATAGAGCACGAATTTTCCGGCGCACTGCACGAACTATCGGCCACAGACCTCGATGACAGCGAAGCCTTTTCCGGCAGCGATGTGATCTTTCCAAACGGCTACAGCGCCATTGCAGAGCACCTCGCAAAAGGGCTCGACATCAAATTAGAACAGACAGTAAAGCGCATTCACCTCGATGGTGCGCAGGTCAGTGTTACAACAGAGCACGATGTTTTTATCGCCGATAGGGCCGTTATCACCCTGCCGCTGGGTGTCCTCAAAAGCGGCGCAGTGCAGTTCGAACCCGCGCTCCCTGCTGTGAAGCAAGCGTCGATTCAAAACTTGGGTTTTGGCTTGCTCGATAAGCTCTTTTTGAAATTCCCGAGTATCTTTTGGGATGCTAAAGCGGAAATTATCAACAGTATCTCCCACGAGCACGGGCGCTGGAACGAGTGGCTCAACATAGGTGCTTACACCGGCGCACCTATCCTGCTGGGCTTCAACGCCGCCGATTACGCGCGTAAAGTGCAGCACTGGAGCGACGCTGAAATAGTGGCTGATGCAATGGCGGTACTGCGCAGCCTTTACGGCAGCGATATCCCCGCACCCGAGAGCTGGCAGATTAGCCGCTGGGCCCTGGACCCTTTCGCCCGCGGCGCCTACTCCTTTAATGCGGTGGGGAGTTCGCGCAGCGATCGCGCTGTACTGGCAGAGAGTGTGGAAGAGCGTCTCTTTTTTGCCGGCGAGGCGACGGCTTTAGACTATCCCGCCACGGTACACGGTGCCTATCTTTCAGGACTGAAGGCAGCAGAGGCCATCAAATAGACGCGGGGCCTCGACACTTATGTAGACACCCTAGCCGAAGAGACGGGCCAAGGCAGAGCGAGCTGTAGCTGCCGGCTACTCATAGCCGCGCCATCGCAGCAATCCGCTGCAATGGCGCAAACAACTAGTAGATAAAGCGCTTGAGTAAGCCTGCCAAATGGGCACTACTGGCGCTTAGTTCACGACTGGCGTTGAGGTTCTCAGTCGCTTGATGCTGAGTTTGCACGGCGAGATTAGACAGCGATTGCGCATTGCCCGTCAAGTTGGAGAGGGTGCAGCTCTGCTGCTCTGTAGCCGCCGCTATGTCACTGGTGATACTGCGCATCCCCTCAATGGCTTTGACGGTATTATCAATGGAGCTAATGGCGGTCGCCGTACCCTCGACAGACTCATCGCCCATCTGACGAATGCTGCCCATTGCACTCACCGCATCTTGAGCACCGCTTTGCAGAGTTTGGATCATGCTGTCGATTTCTTGCGTACTCTGCTGGGTACGGCTGGCCAGCGTGCGGACCTCATCCGCCACTACCGCAAAACCACGGCCCTGATCACCAGCGCGAGCTGCCTCTATCGCCGCATTGAGCGCCAACAAGTTGGTCTGCTCAGCAATGCTGCGAATCACATCCACCACTTTGCCAATGTCGCCAGCCTCTTCAGAGAGCCTATCTAGCACTTCTCCTCCCTGTTGAACTTGGTTGGAAAGACCCGCGATCGAGCGGTTGGCCGTATCCAATTGGGCGATACCTGTATTGGCTTGATCTGCGCCCTCTCCGACGACTTGCGCACTCTGGGCCGCACTGTCAGAGACACCTGCGGCAGCCAATTTCAACTGCTGCATGGCATCTGCCACCTCAAGCGCCTCACTGTGCTGTTGCTCTGCACACGCACTCGCCGCTTGGCTGTCACGGCTCAGCGCTTGCAGGGTGTTGTCCATACGCTGAATATGCTCAGCCATTTCGCTCACTAACTGCTGGATCGCCGCGATAAACAAATTGAAGTTGCCCGCTAATGCCGACAGCTCGTCCTCACCCTCGGCCGCCAAGCGCTGCGTGAGATCCGCCTCGCCATCGGCGATATCAGCCAGCGCTTGGCGAGTCTGTGCCAGCGGCTTCAGTATGCTATTAGCCACCCACAAACTCAGGGCAAACAGTGCGATCAACGCAACCAACGTAAGCAGTGCAAACTTCACTAAGGTAGCATTTACCTGGTCGCTCACCTGCTGTTCAAGCGCGGCGATTTGACGGTCGATATCATCAATATAAAAGCCTGTACCCAACACCAGATCTAACTGGGGTAGATGAACAGCAAAGGCCAATTTCTGCGCCAGTTGGCCATTGTCTGGGCGCTCCCAGACAAACTGCGAAAAACCGTCGCCGCGAGTGGCCGCCGTCAGCAAATCGCGCACAATAGGGTTACCACTTTTATCTTTTAGCCCGATCAGGTTCTTACCTTGCAATTGTGGTTTGATCGGGTGCATCAAATTATAGCCCTGCCGATCGTAGGCGTAGAAATAACCGGTCTTGCCGTAACGCAGCGAACGCCATAGCGCCATCGCACTGTCTCGCTGTTGTTCAAGGCTGGCGGTCTTATCGAGTGAATCCAACGCACTGGTAGCTAGTTGGGTATACGCTTTTAATTCACTGCGCTTGATACGCAGCGTTGATTCACGAGTTTGCTCTACTTGTTGCTGACCTTGCTGCTGGATATTGAGCACGGCGTTACTGGCGAGCAGAGAGGATATAAGCAGTACCGGCACAATGGCCAGCGTGAGTATTCGACTGCGAATACTGAATTGGTTTAGTCGCATGGTGGCTCCTAAGCTATCTGTCAGCTCACTTGTGGCGAGCGTCTCAGTGCAATTATTACGGCTAAACGTTATCTGCCTATCGCAGAATAGCTTTAATCTTTTTTGAATAAATTATGTGGGGGCTGTTCCAGCGGCGGGCAAAGATGCATGCCCGCGCTCTGTGCGAGGCACTGCGCCGATGTAGCAATCGTACTGCGCTAGCGTGTAAGGTGAATCAACAATTACTGCTCGCAGCTACGCACACTGCGTTACGCGAGCTTTCCTTGCCTTCATAGAGGGCTTTATCGGCTTCTTGAATAAGCAGCATGGGGGAGTTTAACTCACTCGGGATGAAACAGGAGATCCCCTGACTTACGGTCACAACCTCCGCGGTGGCCGACTTGTCATGAGGGATGGCCAGCGCCATCACCGCCTCGCGAATAACTGCGGCCACTTTCTCGGCGCCAGCGCAGTTGGTTTCGGGCATCAGGATGGCAAACTCTTCACCACCGTAGCGGCAGACTGCATCGTGTGGGCGGCTCAGCGTCTCTTTCAGCACCGCGGAGATCTTGCGCAGCGCTGCATCGCCTGCGAGGTGGCCGTACCTGTCGTTGTAGAGTTTGAAGTGATCGACATCCAACATAATCAGCGAGAGGCTCTGATTGGTGCGCGAACTACGTCGCCATTCCAACTCGAGCATTTTTTCAAACTCACGGCGATTAAAAGCCCCCGTTAAACCATCGATACGTGCAGAGTGCTCGAGAATATCGCGTGACTTTTTCAGCTCTAACATCATGCTGATACGCGCTTTGAGAATCCCCGCCGAGCGCCCCGCTGTGATGTAATCCGCCGCACCGCTGGCGTAGGCCTGCAGCTCTTGGTGATCGTCTGCTTCTGCACCTACAACGGCAATCGGGGTGTAGCTGATTTTCATCCGGTCGCTGAAGCTCTGGTAGGACTTAAGCAGATCTGGCCAGTTTTCATCGGCGTGTAACAGCACCAAATCCGGCGCGTACTCATCAGAGCTAAATAAGTTTTTCAGCTCTTCGAAAGAGGCTGGCAACAGCAGGTTGTAGTCGCCGCGGATAGCTTCGATCGGCGACCACATTCCCGCCACATCCCCAGAACACACGATCGCAATCGAATAGAGTGAGCTCTGGCGTATCAGCGCACTTTTGTTACTGCTGCGCTGCTCTTTGCCCTCGAAAAAAGCGGTAATATCTTCACTGCTAGAGAGCCCCAGAAGCTTGCGCCCATCCGGAGCGACAATCGCCGGTATGCGCGATCCCAGTTTGCTGGCCTCCCACTGTGCCTGCCAGCGATCTAACTGCTCTTCGCACTCTTCCTCTACTTCCAAATCGACAGGCAGGCCCGCCTTCTCGATGCACTTAAAAATGGTACTCGGGCAGGCAATATCTTTGCCCTCAACCCAGAGTGCTGTGTAGAAAATATCACTGAGCAGTGCTGCTTTGACCGGGTCGATGTCTTTCGCGGCAATAATACAGAGAATGGCAAAACGGCTATCTGAACGCTCTGGCGGCAGCGCCAGGGCAATTTCCTCGGCCTGCGAGCGCACGGCAAAGACATCGGAAGCAAGCTCAGTCAGTACTTCAGGACTGTTGCCGTAGAGCCCTAAATCAGGGGCGTGTTCAACAAAACAGTACTCGAGGGGTGCAGGGAGGTCGAGCGACTTTAAACGCTGGTGAAGTGCGTAGCTGTATGGGCAGTTGAGATCTGCATAGACACTGTAATTACTCATTGTCACCCCCAGTAAATAGCGCGGTAGTGACTTTCACCATAGCAATTGTGCTCAATACAGACACCCTCAAAAATACTTATTTAGTAAGCTATCGACTAATAGCCGCAGAAGCTGAGCGTGTTTTTGCGCTGTCGGTAAATGAGGGCGGGAATTTAATCGGTGAGAACTGCCATCACCTAAGTGTGTCTCTTAGGCGACAGCGAATACAGGGCAACGTTGCGCCGCCCTAACAATAACTCACAGTGCGTTACATCGTCTCTTGTAAGCTGCTTTTCATCTCGCTGATGCTCTGGTGGCGCACATCCTTGCCGCTGACCAAATAGATGATGTGCTCGGCCATATTGCGCGCGTGATCACCAATACGCTCCAAACTGCGCAGCACCCAAATAACATTGAGACAGTTAGAGATATTGCGCGGATCTTCCATCATCAAACTGACAAGGGTTCGCATCGCCGAGCGGTATTCCTGATCGACCGCAGAATCCCCTTTCGCGACACGGTAAGCTTGCTCAACATCGGAGCGCGCAAACGCGGTCAGCACTTCTTTCACCATATTGCGCACTAAGTTGCCGATATGGCGCACTTCCTGATAGCCGTGCTTTGAGCTGCTCGCTTCGCTGAGTTCTAGCGCTTGATGACAAATGCGCACGGCCTCGTCCCCCATACGCTCGAGATCGACAATCGCCTTGGAGATCGCAACGATTAAGCGCAAATCGCTGGCCGCAGGCTGGCGGCGCGCGATAATTGTTGTACAGCGCTCGTCGATCATCAGCTCTAACGCATTGGTCTGCTTATCGATTTCCAGCGCTTGCTTGGCAAGTTTCGCATCACCTGTGAGCAGGGCTTCAATCGATTTATGCACCTGACGCTCAACCACCCCTCCCATGGAGAGCAACTCAGTGCGGATGTGCTCGAGTTCTTCGTTGAACTGCTTTGAAATGTGACCCGAGTAATCTTGATTCGTAGTTTCCATCTTCTACACGCTCCTGGCTGGATTAACCGAAACGACCGGTGATGTAATCTTCGGTCTGCTTCTTATCTGGGTTGGTGAACAAGGTGTCAGTAACACCGAACTCGATCAAATCACCCATATACATAAAGGCGGTGTAATCGGAGACACGCGCTGCCTGTTGCATGTTGTGGGTAACGATCACAATCGTAAAATCGTTCTTGAGTTCGTGGATCAACTCCTCGATTTTAAGCGTCGAGATAGGATCAAGTGCAGAGGCTGGTTCGTCGAGTAACAGCACTTCTGGCTTAACGGCGATAGTGCGTGCGATAACCAAACGCTGCTGCTGGCCACCGGACATGCCCAGTGCACTCTCGTGTAAGCGATCTTTGACTTCATCCCACAGCGCTGCTGACTTTAGTGCCCACTCAACGGTCTCGTCGAGCACGCGCTTTTTCTTAATCCCCTGAATGCGCAGGCCGTAGGCCACGTTTTCATAGATAGATTTAGGGAAGGGGTTAGGTTTTTGGAACACCATACCAACACGGCGGCGCAGCTCTGCTACCTCGACATTGCGGTCGTAAATATTGCCGCCGTCCATCTGGATTTCACCGGTGATGCTGCAGCTGTCAACCAAATCGTTCATGCGGTTGAAGCAGCGCAGCAGCGTTGATTTACCGCAGCCCGATGGGCCAATGAACGCGGTGACACGCTGCTTTGGGATATCCATGTTAATGCCGTGCACGGCTTCTTTATCGCCGTAGAACACTTTTAGGTCGCGCACTTTGAGCATGATTTCTTCATTTTCCATACTCAATTTCTGCTGCTCACGCGCCATGGAGCCGATATCAAAACTGTGTGCTTTTTCGTTAGACATAATATGCTCTTCCAATACTTTCAGTGATTATCGCCCGCTTGGGCGACAATTCAAATGCTGTACACCGACCGCAGCCGGCAATGTTTAGACTTCTAGCGCTTTGTACTTCTCGCGTAACTTATTGCGAATAGAGACCGCCGATAAGTTGAGCAGCGCAATCACCAAGATCAACAAAAATGCTGTCGCGTATACCAGTGGTCGCGCCGCCTCTACGTTGGGGCTCTGAAAGCCCACATCGTAGATGTGAAAGCCCAAGTGCATGATTTTCTGATCTAAATGTAAGTAGGGGTAGTTCATGTTGAGTGGCAGCGTCGGTGCCAACTTAACCACACCCACCAACATGAGCGGTGCCACTTCGCCGGCTGCGCGGGCGATCGCCAAAATAACCCCTGTCATCATCGCAGGGCTGGTCATCGGCAAAATAACTTTCCACAGCGTCTCCGCTTTGGTCGCCCCCAGTGCTAGCGAACCCTCTTTGAGCGAGCTGGGAATCCGGCTCAGGCCCTCTTCAGTCGCCACGATTACAACCGGTACCGTCAACAGCGCTAACGTAATAGATGCCCACAAGAGACCACCAGTGCCGAACGTTGGCGCAGGCAGCGCCTCGGGGTAAAACAGCTGATCGATAGAACCGCCGAGTAAATAGACAAAGAAGCCCAGGCCAAATACCCCGTAAACAATAGAGGGAACACCTGCCAGATTGTTCACGGCAATACGAATTAAGCGGGTGACAAAGCCCTGCTTAGCATACTGGCTGAGGTAGACGGCGGCGATAACACCAAAAGGCGTCACCATGATAGACATCAACACGACCATCATCACGGTACCGAAGATCGCCGGGAAGATACCGCCCTCAGTGTTGGCCTCGCGCGGCTCTTCTGAGACAAACTCCCAGATCTTAGCGAAGTAATGACCTATCTTCTGCAAGGTATCCATGTCGTTGGCACGGAACACTCGCACTAAATGTGCCACGGGAATAGTCACCATTTGACCACCGGAGACTTCCGCCGTGATGCTGTCGCGGTTGATCTGGTTGTACAGTGCAATCAACTGCTCTTCCAGCGCCTTGTACTCAACATCCAGCGCCGCGCGCTGAGTGTTAATCGCATCAATCTGTGAGCCGCTCTCAATACCCTCTAGGTTGTGGCGACGCTCTTCTAGGCGCAAACGCTCCAAACTGTGGTTAATGCTGCCGATGTCGTCTTTTTCAATTTTGTGAATATCGGCGCGGATACTCTGCGCACGTTCTAAGCGGACGAGTAGTTCATTCCACAGCGCCATGTAGGCGTCGTCTTTATCGTAGCCCTGATGGCTGGCGACGGCATCCTCACCCTGTTTGATGCTGCGCAGGTAACCGTAGAAGTTACCCCACTCATAGCGCTCTGCGCTGAACAACATTTCGGGGTACTTGCGCTCGCTCAAATCGCGATCGAGTACCCAGGTAAAGTCGATCCCGCCGACATCGCGGTTGCCGGTTTTCAGCAAATCGCGCTGCAGGCTCTCGATACCTTCGCCAACCTGTACCCCAGAATCGCGCAACTGCGCCGCACTGACCTGCTCTTCTTGCACAACTTCGCCAATGATTTTCTGGTGCTGCTCGCCCTGAGTATACGTCGCCTCCAGTACATCAGCAGGCCAGAAATGAGCCAGACCGCGCACGGCGATCAAACCGATCAAGCTAACCACCATAATGACACTGATCGCCACAGCTCCAGCGTTTAACCAAACCCAGGGAGAGCCTGATTTGATCCAGTTGGGGAGTGATACTTTCATGCTTCTATAATCCTCATTCACTGCGCTTTACAGCGAGCCGTACTTTTTGCGTAGATGCTGTCTAATCAGTTCCGCCAAAGTGTTGACCACAAAGGTGAACAAGAAGAGCGAGAACGCCGCTAGGAACAGTATGCGATAGTGGGTGCTAGAGACTTCGGATTCCGGCATCTCGACCGCGATATTCGCCGCCAGGGTACGCATCCCCTCGAAGATATTGATATCCATAATAGGCGTATTACCAGTGGCCATCAGCACTATCATAGTCTCGCCTACTGCGCGGCCCATACCGACCATCAGCGCCGAGAAGATACCCGGGCTTGCCGTCGGTAAGACCACACGGGTCATGGTCTGCCAAGGCGTGGCACCCAGTGCGAGCGAGCCGTAGCTCAAACTCTTCGGCACAGAGAAGATCGCATCTTCGGTAATCGTAAAGATAGTGGGTATTACCGCAAAGCCCATGGCGATACCGACCACCAGCGCGTTGCGTTGATCGAAGGGAATACCTGCTTCATCAGTAATCCACTGGCGCAAATTGCCATCGAACAACAGCCCCTCTACTGCACCTGACAGGCCGACACCGATTACCCCCGCCAGCACTACGACAGGGAGCAACAGCGCTGCATCCCAGCCATCGGGCACCATGTGACGAATGCGCTTGGGCAAGTTAGCCCAGCCAAAACCAAAACCGAGAATGGCCACCGGTATCGTCAAGAGACAGAGAAAAATACCCGCTAAATTGTTCTCGATAAAAGGTGCTAGCCACAAGCCCGCTAGAAAGCCCAAGATAACCGTTGGCAGCGCTTCCATCAGCTCGATCATCGGTTTGACCTTTTTGCGCATCGCAGGGGCCATGAAATAAGCAGTGTAAATCGCGCCGCAGATCGCCAGCGGCGTCGCCAACAGCATCGCGTAGAACGCCGCTTTTAAAGTCCCGAAGGCCAGTGGCATCAAGCTGTATTTTGGTTCAAAGTCATTGTTAGAAGCAGATGACTGCCAGATGTAGTCAGGCTCTTGGTAGCCTTCGTACCACACCTCTTGCCACAGCGCTGACCAGGAGACATCCGGGTGCTCGTTATCGACCGCCCACAGCACCAATTCACCGTTTTGCTCGAACAGTAGCGCATTCGAGCGCGGCGAGTAGGCAATAGCGTCGACCGAGGCTGATAGAATGGCCTCGCGCAGTACGTTGCGATTAGCCGTTGTGTTGTAGAGGCTCAACTGCCCCTTGTCAGACAGCACCGCAAAACCCTTGCGACGGTGCTCCATCGCCATCGAAGTCACAGCGCCATCTACCGCTTCAAATTCGCGGATTTTCTGCAGCTGCCAGTTGTTGCTGTCATCGCGTACTAGGAACCACTGCGACAGCTGGCCCTTGTCATCGCCGATAATCAACGCGTTGCTGCCCAGCAACAGTTGGAAGCTAGTGATAGTGCTGTCGCTGGCATCGAGCACTTGCGCCAGCTCCGCACCGGCCTCACCTTTGAGGTCGTAAAGCGCCATTTTGCCCTTGGAACCGGCAGCCATCAGCCACTTATCTCCCGGCAGCAGTAACAGCTTAGTCGCGTGGAAGTTAACATCTGGCAGCGGTCGGCTCTCTGAGGTGATTTCAACCTCTTCTGTCAGCAGGTTTTCCTCGGCGCTGATTTGCGTCAGCGTCAACTGCTGATCGGCACCGGCGACAATGCTCCAGTTTTCTTCATCGTTAGAGGCGGCCAGCAGATCGACAGCTCCTTCGGCGGCATCCAGCGGCTCTTCGCCCAGCGGGAAGCTCAGGGACGGCGTGATCACGCGCTTACCCTCTGGGTAAGTGCTCTGATACTCGTGCTTGATAATGCTGACTTGGCCATTGTCATAACCCAACGCGAACAGACGCAGCGATTCGGAAATCAACGCAAAGCTTGTGATAGAGGCACCTGCAGGTACCGGTAGCGCCTCTTGGGAAACCACCTTGCCGGTGCGAACATCGAAGAAGACCGCCTGCTTGGCATCCGTGACACGCAAGCCTATTTCAACCTGCTCTTCCACACCTAAGTAAAGCGTGCGCCCCTCACCGGGTGAAGAGTAAGCTTCAATAACCTGCTCATCTTGCTGCCAACGCTCTACACTGGCAGGCTGGAACAGGGGCACGATTTCATACAGCAGGTAAAAAAAGATGAGAAGAATCGCCACGATAACACTCATCCCGCCGACGGCGATGAAGCAAGTGGCAAACTTATCCTTAAACGCGCGAAGTTTGCGCTTGCGCAGTATCGCGGGCGTGTTGAAGTCGATATCTGGTGAGGTGATTCGGCTTTCGCTGCTCATGGTTTTATTCCAGTGTAAAAACTATGGCGCAAAGATACGTTTTTTATATGACAGTAATGTTACAAACTGTCATATAGCCGACTAAAATGTACGAAATATAAACAGCGGAGATAGAAGCTTAACTACTGCTTGTGTTTACCGCTCACCAACGCCCAGAGAAAGGCTTAGCGCGGGCTGGGTAGTACGTTTTCTGGCTACGGTTTTCGGTTGGGTTTAGTTTGGGAGCTGTGATGTCAGGCTGTGTTTACTTGTAGGGTAAATGGCTGTGACTAAAGCGCTGTTTTTGTACTGTGAAGCTCTGTGATCAAAGCGTAAATACTGCTCGCTTTGATAAGGCTTCAAGGTGCAGCGTTAAAGCCTTGCTCGCTCTGCTAAAGCTTCGCAGTACACCGCAGAAACCTCGCTCACTCTGCAAAGGCTTAGCAGTACACCGCAAAAACCCCGCTCTCGGCTTCCTGCCTTCGCGGGGTACCTACATCCCTGTAGTAACATCCCTGTTGTGTAGTTGTTGTCCTTTTTGTAGGGGGCTGTGCCTCCTACGGTCAGCTCTGTCTTATAGACCTAGCTTCTTCATTTGCTTTTCTACAACGCTGGCCGGCAATGGGATGTAACCATCCTTAACAACGACTTCCTGACCAGATTTAGACATCACCATCTTCAGGAACTCGCGCTCCATTGGCGGCAGTGCTTCACCTGGCTTCTTGTTGATGTAAACGTACAGGAAGCGAGACAGTGGGTAACTACCTTTTACCGCATTAGCAGGTGTCGCAGCGATGAAATCCTGACCCTCTTTCTTAGCCAGTGGCACAGCGCGTACAGACGATGTCTGGTAGCCGATACCTGAGTAACCGATACCGTTGATAGAGGTAGAAACAGACTGAACAACAGAGGCTGAACCTGGTTGCTCATTCACGCTGTTGCGGAAGTCACCTTTACACAGTGCTTTCTTCTTGAAGTAGCCGTAGGTACCCGATACTGAGTTGCGGCCAAAGATCTGCACGCTCTGACCGCCGATGTTACCCGCCAGGCCTACATCGCTCCACTTAGCGACATCTTTCTCACCGCCACACTTGCGCGTAGAAGAGAAGATAGCGTCAACCTGTGGGATCGTCAGGCCTTTAACTGGGTTGTCTTTGTGTACGAAAACAGCCAGTGCATCGATTGCAACAGGTACTGCTGTTGGCTTGTAGCCGTACTTCTTCTCGAAAGCGGCAATTTCTTTGTCCTTCATCTTGCGGCTCATAGGCCCCATGTTTGAAGTACCTTCAGTCAGCGCTGGTGGCGCAGTAGAAGAGCCGGCCGCTTGAATCTGAATGTTGACGTTAGGGTAGTGACGCTTGAAGGACTCAGTCCAAAGTGTCATCAGGTTGGCCAATGTATCTGAACCGACGCTAGAAAGGTTGCCAGAGACACCTGAAGCCTTGCTGTATGACGGAAGGTTTTTGTCGAGCAGATCTGATGCGCCCGCTGTAGCACAGGTTGCTGCTAGAGTTGCTGCGGCGAGTAGTTTCATCATTGGTTTCATTATCAACGCTCCTGAAAGCTGTTTAATTGAATGAAGATTAATCATTTGATGAGAGACACTCTAAGCATTCAATATGACAAGAATGTGACAGCGTTAAATTTTTTGCAAAGTCTAGTAATTCGCAAAACTGAGGTTAGTATTAGCAAGTAGAAGCAGTGTCAATTTTGCGCTGCTAAGTTCGGACATCAGAGGTACAAGAAAAAGGCGATGCAAAGCAGCGATCAAACACTCCAGCCCGAGGGCGAATTAAGTTTAATGCTACCGGCCGACAGCCAGGCAAAGAACATGTTTGGCGATGTCTACAGTGGCTGGGTCGCCGCTAAAGCGGTACTGGCCTCCGAAATCCGCGCCGGTGAAATATCCTGCGGCCGCGTCGCCACGATTTCTGTCGGTGCCATGGAGTTCATGTCTCCCGTGCTCGAGGGTACCATCGTCAACTTCTACACCCGTTTAGTTGAGCGAGGAAATAGCTCGCTGACGATCAAAGTCGAAGTCTGGGGCAAGTGCCCAGATGAAACTGCGCTGCGCAAAATTTCTGAAACCAGTTGCGTGCAAGTAGCCATCGACGGTCACGGCCATATCCGCAGCTTGAGCTTCGGCCAATAACTGAACTGCGTCAGCACAAGCTCACTGTAGGTACCAGGCGGACCCTATCAGCTGCTCATCGAGTGGCCCTCCTGGACGGCAGTGCTCACTAAAATATGGATGTCTTAGGTACTCACGCTCAAAGTATTCCAGGGTGTGCAGCGCTGCAATCTCGCGAGAGATACCCAGTAACTCGCCCGCCAAGTGATTGCGTTGAATCGCCTGGCACTCTGTCTTCTGTTCATTGAGTTCTCCGCGTATGTGCATCACTTCGTGGGTAAACAGCATTAGACTGTAACGTTCGCGCGTGTTTGCCGTGTGAGGTGCGTCCAAATAGTCCATCAACTGCTCACACCACGACAGTTGAAAAACAATATCACCTGTATGCGGATTCGCGTGACCAATCACCCCGATAGCGTTATCAAACATCGCATTAAAAGCGCTATTGCAGTGCACGCTCGCCTCTCGCTGTGCCAACTGTGTCGCCCTGTCAGAGAGAAATGACTCAAAGTGTAGTTTCTTCAAGGGTGTCCAGGCACTGAGCACAGCGAGCCCCAAACAAAACCCCAGATAGACTTTACTCACACGATCAAAGCCCTGCACACTCGCCCGAGCATTGCGTACCTCGCGCCAGGCCAAGCAGGCAAAAAACAGCGAAACCAACAATAGCAGCACTTACATTTCTCCCAGTGCGATCTGCTCACGCCACTGCGCAGACAAGCTGCGCTGTGTGGCCGGTCCATAGAGCGCTTGCGGTTGTTCGCGATACCACGCCCACAGCTGGTCGCCGTAGTCGTAGTGCCACCACTCGCTGGGCAAATTGCTAAAGCCCGCGCTGTGCATCGTCCAGTAGAGTATCCGGCGGCGCTCTCGCACCTCTGCACTGCGTTCCGCGCCCTCGTAGTAAGCCGTTGAAGAGCGCTCCGTGACTTCGTCAAAAGCACTGCCCATGTCCAAGAGCACACCTTGCTCATCCGCTAGCGTAACATCAACCGCGCCCCCCGTGAGATGCGGACTAGGACTGGCCGGATCTTCACTCGGCGGGGAGACAAAACTGCGCGCCCTGGCCTCCAACTGCTCCTCACTCAACTGCGGTAGCGCCTTGGCCAGCACTTCGCACAGCGACTCAAAGAGCTGACACTGCAGTTGCACTGGGCGCCAGCCGTCCAAAATCACCAATTGATAGCTCGCAGGAAGCGCCTGCGCTGCACGCAGCAGGCGGCGATAGACGCCCTCGCGCACCGGGCAATCTGTCAGTGCACCGGCAATGCCTAAATGGTGATAGATGGGATAAACCTTGAGCGCCGGTTGCGCCAAACTGAGCGGGCACAGCGGCTCGCTGTTCGGGTCGATCGCAATGCCGGCCAAGGCCTCCCAATTCGGCATCGCTAGATTGGGGATGGGGCGCTCTAAGTGATTGTTACCATGCATTATTTTTTATGTCCGCAAACTCTATTCATGCAGAGCCTAGCACGCCATTACCCGCACCACTATAGCGATGAATCTACAGTTGTACTTCGCGCAGCAATTCGCGGGCGATAATCAGGCGCTGAATCTCGCTGGTCCCCTCGTAGAGCGTGGTGATACGCACATCGCGCGCGTAGCGCTCCAGCGGCAGGTCTCGGGTGTAGCCGTAGCCTCCCATCAACTGCAGCGCGCTATAGCACGCATCGTTGGCCTTCTCCGAGGCGAACAGCTTGGCCATTGAGGCTTCTTTGGCGAAGGACAGCCCCCTGTCCTTGCGATCCGCCGCGCTCAAGAGCAACAGACGTGCCGCCTCTAACTCCGTGTAGCGATCGGCCATCATCCACTGTAGCCCTTGAAAGTTTGCAATCGGCTGTCCGAATTGCTCGCGCTCTAAAGTATAGGCGCGTGCGGTATCCATCGCCGCCAACCCTATCCCCAGCGCCAGTGAACCTATGCCTATGCGTCCACCAGCCAATTCGGCAACCGCTATCTTGTAGCCCTGATTAGGCTCCCCCAACAAAGAGTTCTGCGGTATAAAGCAATCTTTAAACAGCACTTCGCTGGTGGTCGAGGCGTGTTGCCCCATCTTAGTTTCAGACTTAGCCACTTCCAGCCCGGGGGCTCCGGCTTCCACCAAAAAACAGGAAATCCCCTTGCCCGGCTTCGCAGCTTTATCAGTCACGGCCCACACCACGAACACTCCGGCAAAGGCCGCACTGCTGATGAACTGTTTGGCACCGTTGAGCACCCAGCCGTCGCCGCGCTGTTGTGCGCTGGTGCGCATCGCGCTGGGATCGGAACCCGCATGCGGCTCAGTTAGGCAAAAGCTACCCGCCAGATAGTCGCCACACAGCTTAGGTAAGTAGTGCTGTCGCTGCGCTTCACTCCCGACAGCTTGAATCACTTCGGCCACCATATTCGTCACAGAGAGAGTCACTGCGGTCGAGGCGCAAGCCCTGGCCAACTCAGTGATAACCAGACTGTAAGCGATAGTATCGGCCTGGGTGCCACCGTATTCGGCACGCACATTGAGTCCTGCGAACCCTAGCTGGGCGAGTGCCTGCAAGTTATCGTAAAACACCTGCTGCGCGCCCTCACTATCGAGCTTAGCGGCGACAGGTGCCAACTCAGCCTCGGCAAACTTGCGCGCCGTCTGCTGAATCAGCTGCTGCTCTTCGGTCAGTGTAAAATCCATTCATCCCCCTCCCTTTAAACTCGCTCAATGGCAATCGCAGTCGCCTCGCCGCCACCGATACACAAGGTCGCGATACCACGCCTTCCCCCTGTACGCTGCAGGGCGTGAATCAACGTCACTATGATGCGCGCCCCGGAGCAGCCTATGGGGTGGCCGAGCGCACAGGCGCCGCCGTGCACATTGACCTTGTGCGCCTCTATCCCCAGTGCTTCTACTGCGAGCATAGTCACCGCCGCAAAAGCCTCGTTGATCTCCCACAGGTCGACGTCTGCACACGCCCAACCCGTCCGCTTGAGCAAGCGCTCCACAGCGCCGATAGGCGCAGTGACAAAGTCCGCCGGCTTCGCCGCGTAACTGGCGTGGGCCACAATGCGACAGAGTATCGGAGCTCCCAGCGCACGCGCCTGCGAGTGGCGCATCAGCAGCAGCGCCGCCGCGCCGTCCGAGATAGAGCTAGAGTTGGCCGCCGTCAGTGTACCGCCCTCTTTAAATGCCGGGCGCAGCGCGCGAATTTTATCGATATTCGCCTTTGCGGGCTGCTCGTCCTCCGCGATTGTAGTCACTGCGCGACGCCCGCTCACTTCTACGGTGGCAATCTCATCCTCAAACCAGCCGCTGCGCTGTGCCTGCAACGCCTTCTCAAGTGAGTGAATAGCGAAGTCATCCATCGCCTCGCGGCTCATCTGGTGGCGCTCGGCGCTGGCCTGGGCATACTCTCCCATCAAACCGCCCTCGTAGGCATCTTCTAGGCCGTCGCAAAACATAGAGTCGACTAACTGGCCGTGCCCCATGCGCAGCCCGGCGCGCGCCTTAGGTAGCAGATAGGGCGCCAAGCTCATGTTCTCCATGCCCCCGGCGATCACTGCGTCACTGCTGCGCGCGCGAATCTGATCACAGCCATCCATCACAGCCTTCATACCCGAGCCACACATTTTATTGATGGTCACACAGGGCGTGGTAACCTCGAGCCCTGCGTGCAGTGCCGCTTGGCGCGCCGGAGCCTGTCCCTGTCCGGCCCCCAACACACAACCCATAATCACCTGATCTATCTCTGCTGCCGCGACGCCGCCGCGTCGCAGTGCAGCTTCAATGGCCACCGCTCCCAGATGCGGTGCAGACAGCCCGCCAAAACAGCCCTGTAGACCACCCATAGGAGTGCGAGCGGCACCGGCAATGACAACTTCGCAATCATCTGACATAACGCCTCCCTGAAAATAGTGCTTAAAAAACAGTCTACTCCCATCGCGCGTAAACTGCTAAACAACGCCTGCGGCAGGCGCTTTTACTCACTGATTAACCGAAGCTGTATTGCGTACCCGCCAATCGTGCTACTCTGGCGCGCACATGGCAGTCACTTCACTCAGGGATTCTCTATGCTCAACAAACTCTTTCGCGAGCAGCACTTTCGCTTTGGCGAGGGCTCAATCAGCGGCTATATCGCCTCTATGCTCGCCGTACTGTGCTTTCTCGGCGTACTCTCATTCCACTTTCCGCAGTACCTGACCACGCCAGAACTACGTGCCAACTACAATGTCGAGTTCTTGCGTCAGTTACTCTTTGTCTGCTTAGTCATCTCCGCTAGCTTGGGTCTGCTCAACTTTGTGCGCAACACCAACAAGCGATTAGGGCTGTTCGCCTGGGTCTTTGTCTTGCTCTCGATCGCCCTTGGCGGCCACACGGTAGAAGTCGGCGAGTATCAAAGTGCTGAAGTGTACTTGGGGATGGACTGGTTTGTTCTCGATTTACTCGGCTCTACCTTAATTTTTATTTTTATCGAAAAGCTCATTCCTCACCGGCGCGAACAACCTGTACTGCGGCCTCACTGGCAAGGAGATCTGAACCATTTCTTTGTCAACCACTTACTCGTGGGCGTGATTTTGCTAATCACCAACCTCTTCGTCCACAACGCCTTTGGCTGGGCGGTCTTCGACAGTGTGCAAAGCGCCATCAACAGTCTGCCCTTTGCAGCGCAAGTATTCACTATCATCCTCGTCGCCGACCTAGCGCAGTATGTGACGCACAAGCTGTATCACGAGGTGCCCGTATTGTGGCGCTTTCACGCTGTGCACCACAGTGCCAAACACATGGACTGGCTGGCAGGATCACGCCAACATATTCTCGAGCTCATTGTCACTCGCTCACTGGTGCTCACCCCCATATTCCTACTCGGCTTCTCCAAAGAAGTGATCGATATCTACGTCATCATCGTCGGTATTCAGGCCGTCTTTAACCATGCCAATGTGCAGGTCAACTTCGGCTGGCTGAAGTACATTATCGTGACCCCGCAGTTCCATCACTGGCACCACTCGAGTGATGACGCGGCAATAGATCGTAACTACGCCGCGCACTTCTCCTTCTTGGACTACCTCTTTGGCAGCGCTGTCAAAGGTCAGGCAGAGTGGCCCAAAGAGTACGGCGTCGTCGGCGACTATGTGCCGGAGGGCATGTACAAGCAGCAAAAATTTCCGTTTCAGTCTGTGATGCGCATGATCAAAAAGCGCTGGGGAAAGCAGCCCGAGTAGCCGCTAAAGTGGAAAGCCTCGAGGCCGGATCTACACTTTATTTGCGTCGATTAAAGAACCAGGGACGGTTATTTTGTTGTTCTATAGTGCTATTCACATCTTGAAGCTGGCTCCTGCTCTGGGCGTTGCTGCTAGCCCCCTACAGCGCCGCACAGCAAACGCTAACCATCAGCACCTTTGAGAGTTCAGGCATCCAACACATCTATTTGCCAATTCTCGAAGAAGCCTATGCGAGGCTAGGTGTATCACTGCAAATAAAACACGTGCCGCCCGAGCGCTCACTGGTAGAGTCCAACAGCGGCCGCGTCGATGGAGAAGCTGCACGCCTCACCGCGATAGAACAAAAAGTCGATAATCTCATACGCGTCCCGACGCCGCTAGGCGCCATCAATACGCACGTTTTCGCTAAGTCAAACGATCTTGAAATCAGTAGCTGGCACCAGTTGAGGCCCTACAAAGTAGTCATCTTACTCGGCTATAAGCGCGCCGAGAAAATGAGCCAAGGCATGCACCGCATGTTTGCCCACTATCCATTACAAGCGATGCAACTGCTGCAAAAAGGGAAAGCCGATTTCGCCGTATTACCCGCTCTAGATGGCCTACAGGCGTTACAGGAGAGCGGTATCGAAGGCATTGCCATGTCGCCGTACAGCCTAGAATATAGCGATCTCTACCACTACCTACACATTAAACACCGTGACCTGATAGAGCCTCTTAATAACGTTCTACAGGGTATGCAGCGCAGCGGAAAACTATCTCACTACCGCCGCAGAGCAATCGAAAAATACCTCAGTGCAAAAGATTCGCAGCACGTTCCACGCAAGCTTTGAGTACGTTTCACACAACTTTCACAGCACTTCTTTGATACTTGTCAGCTGTTGCTTCTGGTTTCATTGACAAGACCACAGAGCAAAGATATAAAAAGTAACGATTCTCATTTACTATGCATTCCCTGATATAAAGAGCTCTCTATGCCTATCGACCGTCGCCGCTTTTTGCGCAACACTCTATACACCTCAGCGCTCGCAGGCGCAGCGCTCACCGGTTGCGTCCCCGTGACACGCCTGGAACAACACGCCAGTTACGAGTACACCCTGACCGTGGAAAATGCCGAGTTAAGCCTGATTCCCGGTACCACTACACCTGGCATGGGCTTTGGCGGACAGTACCCGCACGCGCCTCTCAGAGCAAAACAGGGTGTGCCTATTCGCATCACAGTAATCAACAAGCTCGAGCAGCCGACCACTATTCACTGGCACGGTATCCGCATTCCCATCGCAATGGATGGCGTTCCCTTTCTCAGCCAGCCACCAATCAAACCCGGCGAAACTTTCATCTATGAGTTTACCCCGCCGGACGCAGGTACTTTCTGGTTCCACCCCCACGTCAACAGCGTCGAGCAGCTAGGCAAGGGCTTAGTTGGGTTACTCATCGTCGAAGAAGCCAGCCAGCGCGGGTTCTCGCCCGAGGATTACGCCGCAGATCTACCGCTGATGCTCAAGAACTGGCACCTCAACGAAGACGGCAGTTTCAAACCTTTCACTAGTCCACGTAACGCCGCGCGAATGGGAACGCCTGGCAACTACGCCACAGTGAACGGGGTCAACAAACCCACACTGGAAATCCCGGAAGGCGGCTGGGTACGGCTGCGCTTTGCCAACGTCGACAATACCTTGGTCTACAAGCTGCGCATAAAAGATTACCCGACCTATATCATTTCCCAAGATGCCAATCCGCTCGATAAACCCGTGCCGCTGGATCACTACGCGATAGGCGCAGGTATGCGCGTTGACATAGCCCTCAAAGCCCCCGCTGCCGGTGAACATATACAAGTAGAGACGGCCAGGGGCAGAAACTACCGCGAACTTCTACGCCTTGAAAGTACCGCTGCACCTCACACAGGCGCGCGGGGCAGCCGTCCCCCTATGCCCAAACCTAACCCGCTGGCCGAGCCGAACCTAGCACGCGCAGAAGTATTGCACTTCAACTTTGAATGGGATGGTGCCGTTACCCCAGCGGGCAGTGATGGGCAGTCTAAGCCTAAATTTTGGGCGATCAACCGCATCCCCTGGGCTGGAATGAGCGCCGATAAAATCCCCGCCCCATTAGCCACACTGGCACTGGGTAAAAGTTATGTTTTCGATTTGAAGAACAGTACTCCACACCGCCACCCCATCCATATTCACGGTATTATGTTTAAAGTAATTAAATCTAATCAGAAGAAAATTGAGCCCTTCTTCACAGATACTGTCTTGATGGAGCGCAATGAGCGCGTACAAATCGCCTTTGTCGCCGACAACCCAGGGCGTTGGATGTATCACTGCCATGTCATCGAGCACATGAAGACAGGCTTGATGGGCTATATCACGATTGCCTAATCACCAAGAGGCTGCCGCTAAGGTAGATGCGAGGCCTCCCACTGGGAAAATTGAGTCTCAAGTTAAACCATTGGCGCTAGTTAGCAGAGCTGAAAGTAAGTGGGCGCAAACTAGCCCAAATATCTTTCGATATCGACCTCGTCGATTTGCTCTGGTGTGAGGAAGCGCTCTGCGTACTGTAGGTAGACACCCTCACTGAGGAATAGATCAAACAACAGTGGATCAATATGCTGATCGCGCTTGAAAAAGTGCAGGATATGAATAGCCTCTGAGAGGGTTTTGGCCTTTTTGTAAGGGCGATCGGCGGCGGTCAACGCTTCGAATATATCAGCAATAGCCAGAATACGCGCCGGTATTGAAAGCTCTTTCTCAGTCAGCTTTCGCGGATAGCCTGTACCTATTAAAGTTTCGTGATGCCCGCCGGCAAATTCACACACTCGGCGCAAGTTTGGCGGGAAGGGAATCTGATCCAAAATCACGATGGTCTGGATAATATGGTCATTGATGATAAAGCGCTCTTCCGTCGTCAGCGTGCCGCGACCTATCTTCAAATTGTACAACTCACCGTGATTATTCAGGTATTCGGGAATATCCATCTTGAAGCCGTAATGCGGGTCCTGCGCCTTACTATAAGGCCTGTCCACCAAGTGCTCCGGGCGATCACTCAAGAGCTTTTCCAGCACTGGCAGCGCCGGCGGCTCAGTGCCGCGATAGCGCTTTAGCTCAATGTGCGATAGCCCCAGACGATCATCGAAGTGGCGCAACCATGTACTCTGGCCAATCTGCTGAATCCGCGCCGTCTGCTCTGGGCTTTGAAACTCCCCGCCAGTATTACACTGTGCGATAAAAGCGAAGTCATCCAGCAACTGCGCCTTGCACTGCTCATACTGCACATCTGCTTGCGCAGGCTCGATACCCTGCTCGTAGATCGCCTCGAGGCGCGCTATCTGCGCATCGCGCAGCAGTACCTCAAAGCGGGTGCGCACCTCGTGAATACGGTTGTAGATCATTTCCAGTTTGGTCGCCTTATCAACCACACTCTCTGGTGTCGTTATCTTGCCGCAGTCGTGCAGCCAGGCGGCCATCTTAAACTCTCGCCACTCCTCATCTGTGGTAAAAGAAAACTGCTCCAGATAGCCCTGCTTACTATCACTCGCTGTCTCGCAAAGCATTTCGGCCAGCAACGGCACGCGTTCACAGTGACCGCCGGTGTAAGGGCTCTTCTCATCGATGGCGCCGGCTAAAATTTTAACCATGGCATCCATCATATTCTGCTGCGATTCCACCAGCTGCTGATTTTCCAGCGCCACCGTCGCCTGCATGATCAAGGTATTAATCAGGCGCAGCGCAGTGCGGTTGCACTTGGCCAAGGCCGTGTCTTTATTCGCCCGGGCATTGCCCAGCAGGGTCAGCCCTTTCACAGAGTTGTCTGGCGCCAGCATAGGCACGACCGTCAGCGAGTAGACAGGCTCGGCCAGGCCGCGCTGCAGCTCGGCATTCAACTGCGGCAACTTCTCTTCGATCTCCATCCCGCTGAGCTGTTCGATAGCGCCCTGAGTGATCGCCTCGCTGAGCCAGGCTTGATAGAGCGCCGACGAGCCTACTGCCTTGAGTGCCAGCGCGGGCAGCCGGCTGGATTCAATACCGCGACAGGCCGCCACCTCTAAATCCCTGTCGTCATTGATCAACATGATGGCCGAGAAGCCGTGGGGCGCCAACTTGTAGAGATAGTCTTGAATGAGCTCGAGCAATTCATCGCGCTCGCGCTGCCGGGCAAAGCTGATCCCACTCTCCATCAACTGCGCGAGCTTAATTTGGGTCACCCGCAGATTAATCAGGACGGCGTTAACAAAAAATACGCTGGAGACCAGCACTATCCCTATCACCACAGTGATAGAAGAAAAGAGCAACCCTGTGTAGATAAAGAGCGCGAAGCCGCCACCGATAATCGAGGCACTCAAGGCCAGCAGCGCAGTACTCAGCCAGAGAGGGCGATACCTAAACGACTGCTCTAACAGCGCCTGAAATTTGGGTGCAGCGGCGATAAGTGCACTGCCCAGAGCCACAACTGTGAGTAGCTCCAGCAGCGGTAACCACGCCGGGCGCTGTAGCAGGTTCCCCTCGTACAGGCCTTCAATCACCTGCGCCTGAATCTCCACTCCGGGCACCTGCTCGCCCAGCGCGCTAAAGCGCATGTCGGACAGCCCAGCCCCGGTAAGGCCAATCAGCACCAGTTTGCTGTCTAGCATGCTGGGATCGAAATGACCGTTTAGCACGTCTATCGCTGAAAGGTAGCGCTCGCGCACGCTCTCAAGCGGCGCATAGTAGGGCCAGACATCGCCATTGCTCTGGGTTAGCACCTCTAGGTCGGCCACTCTGAGGCGCTCAATGCCAAAATCCGATACATCTAGCTCGACGGCACTAGAAGCGGTTGCGATGCGTAGCATCTCTACGGGCATAGACGCCACCAGTTTCCCACGCACTGCGGAAATCAGCGGAAAGCGCCGAATAGCCCCCGACTGCGCCGAGACACTGAGCAGTGCTTGGCCGGCGGCCGATTGCGTGAGCAGTGGCAGATTGGCTAGGACTTGAGGGTAATTAGTTACAAAACGCAGCGGATCTGCCCCATTAACCAAAGTCGGTGTGGGGGCGAGTTGATTGCTAGAGGTGTAGGCATCCACATTGAAACCGGCGGCGGCAACCACAGAGGGGCTGCGGCTGAGCGCCATCGCCAGCTGGAAGTCGTTGCTCGGCAATCCTTGCAGCTGCTCGCGCAGCGTCGCTTTGTCGGCCGGCAGCAGGTTGAGGAAGTGCTCAACCGACTGGCGATCGGGCTCGGGCATATAGAAATCTAAGCCGATGGCCGCGGCCTTGCCTTCATTCACCGCGTCGATGAGTTCGGCAAGTACACTGCGCGGCCATGGCCACTGGCCGAGGGCGCGAATACTCTTCTCATCGATCGCAATGACGGTAAGCGGCTGGCTACTAGGCTCGCGCGGGGAGAGCTTTTGATAGCTGTCAAACAGCGCGCGCTGCGCGCTAACCACCGGCTGTCTCAAGCCATCGGCAACTTCGCTGATCTGATTGAGCAACTTAAAGCTCGAGCCCGACAGCGTCGCCAACAGCTCAATAAGCACAATACACACAAGTACCGTCGAGGCAATCTTGCGCCCCTGCGCAACCGTAAAAAAACGGCCCAACAGTGTGAGATTATCTCTAGGTTGTTTGTGCATGCTCATTCCGGCGCCAATCGGCTATTGGCCGCAGCTTATCTCACCCGAATATCGACGCGGCGATTGGCGGCTTCGCTGACGTTGTCACCCCTGGCCACCGCAGGTTCACGTTCGCCGCGACCTGTCGCTTCCATCACTTCGCGATCGACTCCGCGCGCCGCTAAGATATCGACAACCGCCTGGGCGCGCCGCTGCGAAAGCACGTCATTTTTCAGCAGATCACCGACACTGTCGGTGTGGCCGACAAGACGAATTTCCGCAGACTCGCGGCCTTCTACCTCGGCAATCAACTGCTCGATAACGGCATCGGCCTCTGGCGTTAGCTCAGTGGCAGAGCCGGAGACAAATTTAACGGTAAAAGAGGTGACCGACTTAGGCTGCGCATCGAGCAGACGGCCAAATTGATCTTTGACTTCAGCTTCCGAGACGGCTTGCTCAGCGAGCCCTTCATCCGATTTCGCAAGGGAAGTATAGGCCTTGTCCAAGCGCTGCTGCTGACCTTCGGATGATACAAGTACAGCACCTGCTACACCGTCGGCCCCGGGCAAAAGAATAATACGGTCGGCGGGCTTACAGGCAGCC
>JBMZCU010000015.1:0-24321 GCA_049613705.1 Pseudomonadales bacterium
AATGGCGTGTTTTCAACGTCTTGAATTCTTGGCAACTTATCTTCAAGAATTCTGACCGCAGGCTTACCACTAGCCTATCCCTGAGAGCTTGAGTAATTTTTTCAGGTCCACAAGCACATCCTCGGCCCGCAACTGTCTATCGTAACGGAGCACTAAATTACCCAGTGGATCAGCCAACCAGATAGCATCTCCTAGCTGCTTCAACTGCGCCGTTGTTAGCTCACCTGACACAGCAACTTGACGGTAGCTCACCCGATCGCTGTCTTTACCCAAACGAGCAATCACCTGAGGCAGATCACGCTGCCAGTGTTTACAGTTTTCAGCGTCGCATCCCGATGCCTGGGTATGCAGTAAGGTCCATTGTTGACCATGTTGCCAAGGCACACCAGCGAGTAGTAGCTGCCAATGATCTAAATGTAAGCCGTGTAGTAACTCCCCTCGGTTTACCTTCTCACTAGGATTAAACCATCCACTGGTATACATAGAGGTTGCCAGTAGCAAAGGCATCAACGCCACCAGCCAGATCATCCAAAATGTCTGTCTAGACCTCATTTGCTTCTCCCCCTGAACGCTGTCGGCGACAAAACCAGACTGTTAGCAGCAACAATGTCAGCGCCAAGGCAAACCATTGCACAGCATAGCCCTTGTGGCGCTGTGGCGACATTCCGACCGCCTTCCACTGCGTGACCAGCCCTTCAAGCAGTGGCTTTTCTTGCAATAACAAAGCGCTAAACACTACATCTCGCTCAAAAGCCATGGCCAATTTGTGCGGTGTTAAACTCTGTACACGCTTTGGCCACGCCTTTGACCATGGTGCTTCAGCTAGCACAAAGTTTTTGCGCACAGGCTTTAGCCACCCTTCAAACTCAATCCTGTTAGCTGGCAAAACCAGTTGCGGTAACAATGCACGATCACTGTCTGCTTGGTGCCACCCTAAGTTCACCACAATCATGGGCTGCTTTAGTTCTGGCTGAACAAGTGCTAACACTTCGTACCCAGCTTTACCCGCGCGCGTTCTATTGTCCAACAGCAGATAGTGCTGCTTTACAATTCGGCCACTAAAAACCACCTTCTGCCCTGGCTGACTATCAACTGACAATGTCTGCGCTGGCCGCTGCCACACTTCAAGCATGCGTGTTTTATATTCGGCTCTAGCTAATTGCCAGAAACCCAGCTTCACCATCAGCACTGTTAATAAAGCGATGCCCGCAAGCATCAAGCACTTGCCCACAGTGCTTTTTTTCGCTTTACTCAAGCTAATGCTTATCGGAGTCCGCATGAAAATCATCATTCTCCTACTCTTTGTCGCCACTCTCATCGCTCTGGGACTGAGTTTCTATCACCTCATGAGAGGCCGGGAAAACAAACACACCAGCGTCAACTTTCTCGTACTACGCTTAGTGTTTACACTCACACTACTGGCTTATCTTATCTATGGTTTTGTCACCGGAAACATTACCCCTCACGGCCTTTGATCAAAGTATATAAACGAAGAGAAACAGCCCAACCCATACCACATCTACAAAGTGCCAATACCAGGCGACGGCTTCAAAACCAAAATGCTTTTTGCTGTTAAAGTGCCCCTCTAAAATCCGCACCAAAATACACAGCAACATGATAGTACCCAAGGTCACATGCAACCCGTGAAACCCAGTGAGAATAAAAAAAGTAGAGCCGTAAATACCTGCATTGAGTGTCAGCCCCAGCTCAGTGTAAGCGAGGTGATATTCGAGTACTTGGTAGTAGAGAAAAACGATGCCTAGCACAACTGTCGCGCCCAACCAAAGCGCACACCAATGACGTTTATCGCGCTTAAGCGCTTTGTGTGCCGAGGTAATAGTCACACTCGAAGAGAGTAGCAAAATAGTATTGAGCAGCGGTATGTGCCAAGGGTCAACCAATGCTTCAGGCCCTTTAAATTGTGCGGGGTCTGGTGTTGTCATCAACGGCCACTGCGCAGTAAACCCCTGCCACAGCATACTGCTAACACCTTTGTCGCCCTCACCTCCCAGCCATGGCACTGCCAACACGCGGATATAAAACAACGCACCAAAAAACGCGGCAAAGAACATCACCTCTGAGGAGATAAACCACCCCATTCCCCAGCGAAAAGAGCGGTCCATTTGCGCAGAGTAAAGCTGCTGTCCACTCTCCTGTGCAACCTTGTGAAACCAGCTAAAGGTAATAGCCAGCATACTTACAACACCTAACAGCAGAGCAATCATACCTAAATCTCCGCTCCCCGCTGGCGATGTCATCACAAGCCCGGCACCAAAGGCAATTGCAAAGAGTGCAACAGCACCCAACATCGGCATATAGCTCTGCTCTGGCACATAGTAGATGTGCGTCTGCATCTTCATCTAAAATCTCCTCAGCTCTGGGTTAGCCCGGTGGGCGACTATTCTGCTCGCCGTGATCAGCAGCTGTAATATCAAACAAGGTATAAGACAGTGTGATCGTTTTAATATGCTCTGGCAGGTCAGCCCTGACGTTGAATACCAGCCCCATCTCTTTAGACTCACCTGCATTCAACGGCTGGCGATTAAAGCAAAAGCAGTTCACCTTCTCGACGTAAGCCGCTGCCTCAGATGGAGACACTGAGGGCACAGCTTGTGCGACCATATAGTTAGCCGTTGAATTCTTCGCAAGATATGCCGTCTGATAGCTTTGCCCCAACGCTACTTTCATCGAGTGGCTTGCTGGCTTAAAACGCCATGGAATAGCTTCGTTATTCACTGCAATAAACTGCATTTTCACTGCGCGCTCAGTTGCGCTTTGGCTGAGCTGCGCCGGGGTCAAATCCACCTTGCCATTGAGGCCGGTAATTCGACAAAATACGTCGTAGAGTGGCACCAGTGCGAAACCGAAACCAAACATCAGCACAGTCAAACCCGTAAGTTTGAGTGCTGTAACACGCCCGTGCACAGCCATTGCTCAATCCACCTTTGGAGGCTTGCTGAATGTGTGATACGGCGCTGGTGAAGGTACAGTCCACTCCAATCCCACAGCACCTTCCCACACCCGACTTGTCGCCGGTTTAGATTTTCGAATACAACTGATAATGATGTAGACAAAGAGCAACTGTGAAAAACCAAAAATAAACGCCCCCACCGAAGATATAGCGTTAAAGTCAGCAAACTGTAGTGCGTAGTCAGGAATACGCCTTGGCATACCTGCAAGCCCTACAAAGTGCATTGGAAAAAAAGTGATGTTGATACCGATAAAGCTCAGCCAGAAGTGCAACCTGCCGAGCTTTTCACTGTAGTAATTCCCCGTCCACTTAGGCAGCCAGTAGTAGACAGCCGCCATGATCGAAAACACTGAACCGGGCACTAACACATAGTGAAAGTGAGCAACCACGAAGTAAGTATCATGGTACTGGAAATCCACTGGGGCGATCGCCAGCATCAACCCCGAAAAACCGCCTATGCTAAAAAGCACCACAAAGGCAATGGCAAAGAGCATCGGCGTTTCAAAGGTCATAGAACCGCGGTACATAGTCGCGACCCAGTTGAACACCTTCACGCCGGTGGGCACTGCGATGAGCATAGTGGAAAACATAAAGAACAGTTCGCCCGCCAGCGGCATACCGACAGTGAACATGTGATGTGCCCAGACAATAAAAGACAAGAAAGCAATCGATGACGTTGCATAAACCATTGAGACGTAACCAAAGAGCTTCTTGCGCGCAAACGTCGGGATGATCTCGCTGATCACCCCAAAAGCGGGCAGGATCATAATGTAGACTTCAGGATGACCGAAAAACCAAAACACATGTTGAAATAGCACAGGATCGCCGCCGCCTGCTGCATTAAAAAAGCTGGTGCCAAAGTGAATATCCATCAACATCATAGTGACCACTCCAGCGAGAACAGGCATCACTAAAATCAGCAAAAACGCCGTGATTAACCACGTCCAGACGAAGAGCGGCAGCTTCATCATGGTCATTCCCGGCGCGCGCATATTAAGGATAGTGACGATGACATTTATCGCGCCCATAATAGAGCTAATACCCATGAGGTGTACGGCGAAAATAAAGAAAGTCACAGAAGGTGGTGCGTAAGTGGTCGACAGTGGCGCGTAAAATGTCCAGCCAAAGTCCGGTGCGCCACCTGGCATCACGAGAGTTAAAAGCATCATGCTGAAGGCAAATGGCAATATCCAAAAACTCCAGTTGTTGAGCCTTGGCAACGCCATATCAGGTGCACCGACCATCATTGGGATCATCCAATTTGCCAAACCGACAAAAGCCGGCATCACCGCTCCAAACACCATAATCAAGCCATGCATTGTGGTCATTTGGTTAAAAAAGCCCGGTTCTATCAATTGTAAGCCAGGCTGAAATAGCTCCGCGCGAATCATCAGCGCCATGCACCCACCTGTCAGAAACATGATCAAACTAAACCACAGATACATGCTGCCAATGTCTTTGTGATTTGTGGTGAAGAACCAACGGCCAATACCTTTGGCTGGACCGTGATGTGGTGTGACATCGTGCGCCGCTGTGCTGTCACTGCTTTGCTGTGTCGCTGTGCTCATCTGTGCGCCTCCGTAGTATCCTCAGTCTTGTCCTTTACGCTTCTCGACAGCCTGCGGTGAAACGATCTCACCGAGAGAATCCCCCCAGGCATTGCGCTCATAGGTGATTACCGCTGCTAATTCTGTTGCTGTAAGCTGCTCGCTAAATGCCTGCATCGCCGTGCCTGGCACCCCATTGAGCACAACGTCGATGTGCGGCCCTGGACTTACACGTAAAATCTCACTGCTTTTGAGTGCAGGGAAAACGCCGGGAATACCTTCACCTGACGCCTGATGACAGGCCACACAATTTTTGCTGTAAACACGCTCGCCCAATTCCATCAACTCTGCCAAGCTCCACTGCTGCTGCGCCGCCTTGTGCTTTGCAGCCTGAAGCGCCTTTTGCTCGGCGAGCCAAGCTGTGAATGCTTGCGGTGTAACTACTTCAACGACAATAGGCATAAAGCCGTGATCTTTACCGCACAGCTCAGCGCACTGGCCTCGATAGGTGCCTGGCGTATCAACCACTGTCCAAGCTTCATTGATAAAGCCGGGAATAGCATCTTTCTTGACGGCGAAGTCTGGCACCCACCACGAGTGAATTACATCATTGGCTGTGAGCAAAAAGCGTACTTTAACCCCGCTGGGGATCACTAGGGGGTTATCCACATCTAGCAAGTAGTGCTCGCTTTTTTCTTCCGTGTTCTCAATTTGCTCTCGCGGTGTCGCCAAGCTCGAGAAAAAATCCACTTCGTGCTCTAGGTACTGATAGCGCCACTTCCACTGATAACCCGTAATTTGAATATCGAGCCCTGATTCGGTGCTGTCATACATCTTAATCAGCGTGGCCGTGGCAGGGACGGCCATGACGACAAGGATAACCACGGGGATGAGAGTCCACGCTATTTCAACATAGACGTTCTCGTGAAAGTGCTGGGCTTTGGCCCCTTTTGATTTGCGATGATGGATGATTGACCACAGCATAATGCCAAAAACAACGACCGCCACTGCGACGCAAATCCAAAAGATAATCATGTGCAAGCTGTAGACGGCGCGTGAGATCTCGGTCACGCCTTCACGTAAGTTGATCTGCCAGTCGGCGTGTATTTGAGAGGAGATAAATAACAGCAAGCTGGCGAACGGGAGTTTTAAACGCTGTACGCTGTGGTGAGCGAAAACTACTTTCATCGTCAACCCCCTGTCCCTATCCGTATAGGAAGCGGCACAGAAAGCCTATCAAAGTCACTGCTAGTGAGCAGTCATTAGGGGATTGCCCCAACTCTTTCAACAACTCACTAAATACATGGGCTAGGAGAGGCTTGCACGCCTTGAATCCATTACTTCACGTTTGAAATTGCGCTGATATCGATCAAATTATAATCAGAGGCGTAGCCAAAAAGCAACGCTCAAATGTCATTGCAGAGCAAAGTACACAGCACAAACATTTAAACTGCGAGGCAAATCAAGATGATGGCAGGATTAAAACAACAGCAAAAACGAGTACTGCAACGAACAATACCAGTAGGAAAAGTGCACTAAAAATATAGCGCCAGGGAGAGCGGGAAGAGAAGTCTTCACGATACTGTTGCTCTGACTGCACGCCAAAAAAGGCACAGCAAGCACTGCGCAATGCCTGTAGCCAGAGCTTAACTAACGGTTTACTCATATAACCTCACCCTCTTTACATTCAGGGTGAGATTAGCCTAACACTAAATACTGGCCAAGCGCTATCGGCTGCGCTTTCTGGCATTTAAGAAACGATAACCGAGCAAGAAACAGAGAATTACACCGTAATAAAAAGCCTGCGAGAAGTCTGACCGGATTTGCCACACCACATGTAGCAACGCCAGTGCGGCTATTATGTACACTAATTTATGCAGCTTTACCCAGTTCTTTTTAAGCTTTCTCTGCATACGCTTCGTTGATGTCAGCGCCAGTGGCAGCAGCAGCAGCAGGGCAACAAAACCAACAATCGCATAAGGGCGCTGGGTTACCTCACTAACAAGCAAATCTGGACTCCAGCCAATAATAAAAGTAGCAAAGGCTAAGAGGTGAGCCAGTGAATAGAAAAAGCCATAGAGCCCCATCATGCGTCGATATTTGGCGAGCCAATTCTGCTTCAAGATCTTGCGCAGCGGTGTGACCGCCAGCGAAATCCACAGAAAAATAATCGCTAACTCACCTGTTCGCAGGACAATCTCCTTAGCGGGATCGGCGCCCAGTTGGTTGCTCGCCGCCTGCCAAGTTAACAGCAAGATTGGGGCAAGTGAACCACAGAAAATCAACCACCAGCGCCCCAGCTCTATAGCTCGATTTAATACCATTTACGTAAATCCATGCCCTTGTACAAATGCGCCACTTCTTCAGCATAGCCGTTAAATGGCAGCGTCTTGATTCGATTAGGACTAAACAGGCTTGAAGGTAGACGACGCTCAGAGGCCTGACTCCAGCGAGGGTGGTCAACAGCAGGGTTCACGTTAGCATAAAAGCCGTATTCACCGGGCGCGGTAAGATTCCAAGTACTCTTGGGCATCGTCTCGGTAAAGCGAATCTTAACGATCGACTTGATATTCTTAAAGCCATACTTCCACGGGACAACAAGGCGTAGTGGCGCACCATTTTGCGGTGGCAGCGCATTGCCAAATACACCAGTGGCGAGAAACGCCAGTGGATTCATCGCTTCATCCATGCGTAGCCCCTCTGTGTAAGGCCAATCCAATGTGCCGAAAGCCGAGCGCTGCGCAGGCATCTGATCAGGGTCGTGGAGTGTCGTAAACTCAACAAATTTAGCTTTGCTGGTAGGCTCAAATTGGCGAATCAAGTCGGCTAGGGAAATACCGACCCACGGAATAACCATGGACCAAGCCTCAACACAGCGCATACGGTAAATCCGCTCTTCCAATGTGTGAGGTTTAATAATGTCCTCTAAATTGTAATGCCCAGGCTTTGCCACCTCGCCTGAAATTTCAACGCGCCATGGATCTGTCTTAAAATTCTGCGCACGCTCTGCCGGCTCGTCCTTGGCAAAGCCAAACTCATAAAAATTGTTGTAGCTGATCACATCTTTATAGGGCGTCAACTTTTCACGGGTGCTAAAGGCATTATTGCGCAGCGCTTCTTTTAACTGAGGCTGCATCCACTGCGGCCCAGGATAAACCTTTTCACCGTCTTTATCGTAGTTGATCAGTGCTGCAATACTGCCGCTCGAAGCCGTAGCTGCTATAACTCCTGCCGCTCCTTTGATGAAGTTTCTACGCTGACGGTAAATAGATTCTGAAGTTATTTCTGAAGACTTTATCTTAGCTTTTTGTTGAATCAGCATAGTTCACCTGTATCTCATTGCACATGGCAGAAATTAGTTGTGGCGGTCGCTCAGATAGCGCAATCTATGCCACTGTTGTAATTGATACGGTACAAAACGCATTTTGGATACACTTATTTTTAAAAGCCAGCGGTAATAGCAGATGGATACCAAAAGTTTAAAGCTATTTATTAACCTCGCTGAAACCTTGCATTTCGGCCGCGCCAGCGAACTATCCCACATCAGTGTCTCGGCGCTGAGTCGCAATATCGCTCAGCTCGAAGAACAGCTGGGCGTTAAACTCTTCGAGCGTGATAACCGAAGTGTCAGCTTGACCAATGCCGGGCAAGATTTTATTCGCTACGCTCGCGAAGCCCTGAACCAATGGGACGCTGTGCGCTTTAACCTTCAGCAAAAGAGCCTTACGCTCAACGGCGAGCTCAGTGTCTATTGTTCAGTTACCGCCAGCTATAGCTTTCTCTATGAAATCCTGCGCAAGTTTCGCCTGCACTACCCTGAAATCGAAATTAAGTTACACACAGGTGATGCCGAGCACGCATTGAGTAAAGTACTAAGCGGCAGTGAAGATATCGCAATGGGCGCCGCTCCTGCGCAATTGGCAAGCGGTTTAGTTTTCCAACCCATTGCCACTTCGCCCTTACTTTTCATTGCTCCGCGGCACGATCAGCAGCTCATTGATAAAGCAAATTGCCAACACGAAGAGCAATTGGCTGAGCTGTGGCAGAACATCCCTATGATCGTCAGTGAACAAGGCGTTGCCCGCGAGCATACCGACCGATGGTTTAAAGGGCTTGGGGTCAAACCCAAAATTTATGCACAAGTCGCTGGCAACGAAGCGATTGTGAGTATGGTGAGTTTAGGCTTCGGTGTCGGCATTGTGCCAGAAATCGTGCTCCACAATAGTCCGCTGCGTGACGCTGTGAGCGTCGTTAGACCTCCGCGCACTCTCGAGCCCTACAAAGTAGGACTTTTTACCTTAGTCAAAAAACTCAAGAATCCGCTAGTTCGCGCATTCTGGGAGCTTCGCAGCAATAAATAACAGTCACTCGTTCAGGCAAAAAAAATCCCCGCACTTGCGGGGATTATTCTCTCGAAGCCTGCGTGTTAAACGCTCAGTACTTTCTCACCGCGGGCAATACCCGAGACACCTGAGCGAACGACCTCAATCAAGCCTGCCGTCCCTAATGCATCGATAAACGCATCAAGCTTTTCGCTGCTACCCACCAATTGCACTGTGTAGGTATTCGGCGTGATATCAATAATCTGGCCGCGGAAGATATCAGCGGTTCGCTTGATCTCCTCGCGCGATGCGCCTGTCGCTTTGTACTTGATCAGCATTAGCTCGCGCTCAATGTGATCACCCTCTGTAAGGTCGACAACCTTGACCACGTCGATCAACTTATTGAGCTGCTTCGTGATCTGCTCGACAACTTTATCCTCACCGGATGTCGTGATTGTGATACGCGAAAGCGTCTCATCATCTGTCGGGGCAACCGTTAGCGATTCGATATTGAAGCTGCGCTGCGAGAACAGCCCAACTACGCGTGACAGTGCGCCAGGCTCGTTTTCTAGTAAAACTGAAATTATATGACGCATTGTTATGACCTCTCGTTCTTCGACAACCACATATCGCGCATTGAGCCGCGCGGTACTTGCATGGGGTAAACGTGTTCGAAAGGATCCACTGCGATATCCATAAAGACCAGACGATCTTTCATCGCAAATGCATCAGTCATTGCACCTTCTAAATCAGCGAAGTTATCAACTTTCATGCCGACGTGACCGTAAGACTCCACCAGCTTGGTAAAGTCCGGTAGCGACTGCATGTAAGACTGCGAGTGACGTGATTCATAGTTCATATCCTGCCACTGACGCACCATGCCCAAGGACTGGTTGTTGAGGCAAATAATCTTAACCGGTAAGTCGTACTGGTTACACGTAGACAGTTCCTGAATATTCATCTGGATACTGCCCTCACCTGTCACACAGGCAACGTCTGCATCTGGAAAGTTAAGCTTAACTCCCATCGCAGCCGGTAAACCAAAGCCCATCGTGCCGAGCCCGCCTGAATTGATCCAGCGGTTTGGCTTGTTGAACTTGTAGTACTGCGCAGCAAACATTTGATGCTGACCAACGTCCGAACAGACGTAGGCATCACCACCTGTCACTTTGCTCAGCATTTCGATAACTTGCTGGGGCTTCATTTTGTCAGAGTCATCTGTCAAATAACGCCCGCCGTGACGCGAACGCCAGTCGTCGATCTGCGTCCACCAAGACTTAATCGCCGCCTGATCGGGCGTGCGTGAAGAGCTCTTGAGTAGGTTTAGCAAGTTGTTGATAACTGGCTTAGCAGGTCCAACAATAGGCACATCAGCGCGCACGTTTTTCGAAATAGACGCCGGATCAATATCGATATGTACAATTTTTGCCGTCGGGCAGAACTTGTCTAACCCGTTGGTTACGCGATCGTCAAAGCGCGCACCAATCGCCAAGATCATGTCACTGTGATGCATCGCCATATTAGCTTCGTAGCTGCCGTGCATACCGAGCATACCGATGAACTGCGGATCAGTTCCCGGGTAACCACCCAATCCCATCAGCGTATTGGTCACCGGGTAGTGCAATGCTTTAGCAAGCTCGATCAGCTCTTCACAAGCTTTACCTAAGATCACACCACCGCCGGTATAAATGACGGGGCGTTTAGCATTGATCAAGAGCTCGAATGCTTTTTTGATCTGGCCACTGTGACCTTTAGTCACAGGGTTATACGAACGCATTTTGACTGATTTAGGATACTCGTAAGCAAACTTATCAGTCGGATTGGTCATATCCTTTGGAATATCGATAACCACAGGTCCTGGACGACCGGACTCTGCGATATGAAACGCCTTCTTAACCACTTCTGGAATTTCCGTCGGTGACTTGATAGTAAAGCTGTGCTTTACCACCGGACGGGAAATACCGATCATATCGGTTTCCTGGAAGGCATCTTCACCGATAAGGTGACTCATCACCTGACCGGTGATAACAACCATAGGAATAGAGTCTGTGTAGGCTGTCGCGATACCCGTAACGGCGTTTGTCGCCCCGGGCCCAGAAGTAACGAGCGCAACTCCAGCTTTACCTGTCGCGCGGGCATAGGCATCGGCCATATGCGTTGCCGCCTGCTCGTGACGCACCAGTACGTGCTTGACATCTTCCTGCTGGAAGATCGCATCGTAAATATGAAGAACAGAGCCACCTGGGTAGCCGTATATGTTTTTTACACCTTGATCGTGTAAGGCGCGAATAAGCATTTCTGCGCCGGATAATAATTCCACGTTTTCACCCTCAAATAATCACCGAGGCACTCGGCGAATGAACAGTTCAGAGATTCTGCAGGAAGAACATGACTGTCGCTGTACGTTGTTACGCCAGCTAGCAGTGATGACTCAGTGAATGAGACATGTTCGGATGAATGCAGGTACGAGGATCTTCTCTACCAACAGACCTTCTGGACTAAAGCTGGGTTTGCTTTTTTCACTGCAGCCTTTCGGGGTTGCCTACCGAGCTGTTGTGAGAATAATTCAGGCCACATACAGTGAGGCACAAATTAAGCGCAACATTCTCGCATGTTGAAATCACTGATACAACCGTCGCTGCGGGCCTTTGACACAAAAAAACAGCTTCACAAAAAATATTTCGTCAGTATTTATCAGTTAGGGATGCACACAGACCGAGACGACGGTATATTTGGCTTATATATGTAAGGAGATTCGCATGCAAAGTGCAGATGTAATTAACAAAGAACGCGCTATCAGTGAGCTTTCGCTGTTTATCCGCAAAGTATTCGCAGAGCCGGATATTTGCAATGTTGCCAAAGACATTGCCCGTAAACACCTAGGCCAAGAAAACGCACTGGTACTGATTGCCGACGAGCTTTCAGCCACAACCAATGTCAAAATCCCTGTTGAGCACTCAGAGGCCGACACTCTGTTTCTCGAATTGCTGGTAGATATCGTCAGAGACGAAACAGCCCTGTACTGAGTGTTATACGGTTCAGTTAATATCAAGGCTCCACAGCACCAGCTGCGGGGCCTTTTTTATTGCTCGCCGCCGACTATTCAGGCACCAGCCACTGAGTAACTGGCGCTGCTGCATCGGGCGTAGCAAGCTGATCAAAGAGCACTGCACAGGCTTCCTCTAGTTGCTCATCGAGCTGCCATGGTGGATTGATCAACAGCATACCACTGCCATACATCCGCTCATCCCCAGCATCTTTAACACAAAATTCAGACTTTAACACTCGGCGAATCCCACTGTGTTCAATTCGCCTGAGCATCTCACGATGGTTACCGGCTTTGAGTAACGGATACCAAATGGCGTAGCAAGCATTGCCCCAACGCAAATGTGCCTTGCGCAAAAAAGTCGCCACTTGTAGGTACTCATCTTTAACTTCGTAGGAGGGGTCAACCAACACCAGGCCGCGGTTAGGTTTCGGGGGCAATAAACTAGCAACACCTTCATAGCCGTCGCGGTGGTGAACGGCAACCTGCTGATTGCGCTTAAACACAGCGCGCAATAATTCGACCTCACCGGGGTGCAGCTCCATCAGTGAAATGACATCGTCCTCGCGTGCAAAGTGAGCGGCCAGTGAAGGGGAGCCAGGATAATAAGCCAGCTGACCATCTGCTGTGTTAAAGCTGGCCACAGCCTCTAAATACTGTTGCAGCAGCCCTGACTGCGCGCCGGTACGCAAGCGCTCAATTCCCTGCAAGTACTCTCCTGTTTTTTGCGCGTGCTCGCCCTGCAAATCGTATAGTGCAGTACCCGAGTGAGTTTCTAGATAACTCCAAGGTTTAGCTTTTTTATTCAGCGCATTAAAAATTAGAGACAGCGATAAATGTTTGTGCACATCGGCAAAATTGCCAGCGTGATAACTGTGCTGATAGCTGAGCAAGGCGGAAACTCCCGAACAAAAAAACGCATTTTAACAGATATCACTCCCCCCGTAATAGCGAAGGGCCGCTCTGCTATGTTTTAACAGCGTATGCCGTACTCACTGGTAAATAAGCTAAAGACTTGCTTTTTTTGCCCTGTTTCTTCGCAGAAGAGGTGGCAACTATGGATCGCGGGAAAATAGAAATGCAGAGAACAGGAGAGTTCACCACTGCGGTTTTGAATGCTGTGCAGGCCTTGCGAATTGTCTATCTGCTGTAGATCGCCACCTTGGAGTACAGTTTCACCAATGTGCTTAGGAGACATGTCAGCATCGACACGGTAACGGTGCTCAACTAACTCTCCTTCTATACATTTCATGACACAGAGCGACTTCGCGTGATCGTGCACGGCTGACTGCTGTCGATCTGGCCAGCACATCAAAATCATTTCGAAGGTTTCTGAGCTGTAAATTAAGTTGCGCCCGTATCCCATATCAGGCAAAAAGCGATAATGCACCAAATCCTCTACCTTGAGATCGGCCTCTGCAATAAGACGAGCGTAGTCTTGCTCGTCGCAGGCACTTTCGAGGGCTGCTATTAAGTTGCTCAATCTAGCCGCAGGTTTAACTGGCGCGTTCACAGGTTCTCTCTCTTAATGGGTATCTCTGTAAATTATACGCAGTAATGACGAGATTAGTTTCATTGATCTGCACAAAAGTGCTTTCAATCAACCTTTGTGACACACACCACAAGCGCTCGCTGTGATAGTGCCAAAGCGCACACAAAACCGCGTCACACCAGCGGCTATATATGCACTTAACACGCAGAGCATCTATGAACAGATTCGCATTGTTCTAAGTAATAACTAAGGGATTACATAGCTATCAAGAGGTCTTCCCAGACCTAGGACCGTGAACGCAGTTAATGGCCGATCCTCAATGCGCTTCTGACAAAGCTATCGCGACTTAGCTGCACCCCGTGGATCAAAGGTTGATCCCTTCGTTTTCTTTGAGCACGTAAGCGGCTTAGATGCGTTCAGCGCGATCCACGTTGTAATCAGGCCCTTAGCTGGATACCCCCCCCGCGTTGAGCCTGCATTACCCGTAAATCGCCCTAGTCTCCAGAACCGCTTTGAGCTGATTCTTCTGCTCTCTAACTAAAGTGAAACTCCCCCTCAGCAACATCTACCGTAATAGCAGCCTCTAAGAAACGCCCTGCAAGCAGCGCCTGCGCCAATGGGTTTTCAATCCACTGCTGAATAGCACGTTTGAGCGGCCTTGCGCCATAGACAGGCTCGTAACCACGCTCAACTAAAAGCGACAGCGCCTCATCTGTCAATGTGATTGTGATTGACTTCTCAGCCAGGCGCTCACTGAGCCTCGCTAGCTGCAACTGTGCAATCTGCTTAACATCTTCACGGCTCAACTGCTGGAAGACTGTCACCTCATCGATGCGGTTAATGACCTCAGGCTTAAAGTGGTGTGTGACTTCCTCCATGACCGCAGCTTTCATCATTTGATAATCATCTGACTGCGCAAACTGCTGTATCAATTGCGAACCTAAGTTTGATGTCATCACAACTATCGTATTTCTAAAGTCGACAGTTCGGCCTTGGCCATCCGTTAGGCGTCCATCCTCCAATACTTGCAACAAAATGTTGAAGACATCTGGATGCGCCTTTTCCACCTCATCCAACAAAAGCACAGAATAGGGCTTACGGCGCACCGCTTCAGTGAGATAACCGCCCTCTTCATATCCCACATAGCCTGGGGGAGCCCCTATAAGGCGAGCAACTGAATGCTTCTCCATAAACTCAGACATATCGATACGCACCATCGCTTCTGTCGTATCGAATAAATAGTTTGCCAAGCTCTTACACAGCTCCGTTTTGCCTACGCCTGTTGGACCTAGGAACAAAAAACTGCCGTTGGGCCTATTGGGGTCTGCAAGCCCTGCTTTCGCGCGGCGCACTGCATTTGAAACAGCTGTCACTGCTTCACCCTGACCAACAACAGCACGGTGCAAATGCTGCTCCATCGCCAGTAATTTCTCGCGTTCACCCTGTAACATCTTGCTGACAGGTATGCCTGTCCAACGTGAGACCACTTCTGCAATTTCTTCTTCACCGACACGGTTACGCAGCAACTTATTGGTGTGTTCTGCGTTTTCAGCGGCAGCAGACGCGGCGGCCAATTGCTGCTCTAGCTTTGGAATTAGCCCGTACTGTATCTCAGACATTTTCGTCAGATCACCGGCACGACTCGCCTGTTCCATCTCAAAGCGTGCGTGATCAAGCTGCTCTTTGAGCTGCTGACCACCTTGTAATACCGCCTTCTCAGCAAGCCATACTTCCTCCAAGTCAGCGTACTCTCGCTCGAGCTCTGCGGTACTTTGCTGGAGCTGCACCAGACGTGCTTTGGCCTCTTTGTCGCGCTCTTTTTTAAGTGCCTCACCCTCAATTTTTAACTGGATGATACGGCGCTCCAACTTATCCAACTCCTCAGGCTTAGAGTCCATTTCCATACGGATTCCAGAAGCGGCCTCATCAATCAGATCAATTGCCTTATCCGGTAGTTGGCGATCTGTGATGTATCGTTGAGACAGCTTTGCCGCGGCAATGATTGCCGAATCGGTAATATCAACCCCGTGATGCACCTCGTAACGCTCTTTCAAACCACGCAAAATCGCCACGGTATTTTGCTCATCAGGTTGATCGACTAAGACTTTCTGAAAACGCCGTTCCAAAGCCGCATCTTTCTCGACATACTGGCGATACTCATCAAGGGTCGTCGCACCAACGCAGTGTAACTCTCCACGCGCTAGCGCCGGTTTAAGCATGTTGCCCGCATCCATCGCGCCATCGCCGCCCCCGGCGCCTACCATTGTATGTAGCTCGTCGATAAAGAGTACGACCTGCCCCTCTTGTTTGGATAACTCACCAAGCACCACTTTTAAACGCTCTTCAAATTCGCCGCGAAACTTAGCGCCGGCAATCAGCGCGCCCATATCGAGTGAGAGGACGCGCTTGTTCTTCAACCCCTCAGGCACTTCACCGTTGATAATGCGTTGAGCAAGCCCCTCGACAATTGCGGTTTTACCAACTCCAGGTTCACCAATTAAAACAGGGTTATTCTTGGTCCTACGCTGTAACACTTGTATTGTGCGTCGGATTTCATCGTCACGCCCAATCACCGGATCTAACTTACCTTGCTCGGCACGCTCAGTTAGATCGATGCAGTACTTACCTAGCGCCTCGCGGCTCTCTTCTGCCCCTGCTTGGTTCACGCTTTCTCCTGCTCTGAGTTGATCAATTTGTGTCAACAACGCCGCCTTCGACAACCCTGTTTTTTTGAATATTTGGCCGGCTGGTGTTGTGTCTTCAGCAAATGCTGGCAGCAACAGCTCAGTGGCTAGGTAAGTGTCCCCACGCGCTTTCGAGAGTGTTTCTGCGCGCTGCAAAAGGCGCACACTTTCAGTCGACAAGTGCACATCACCAGCAGCTTGGCCAAGTTCTGGCAAGTTAGCCAACGCCTCTGTCAGCTGTATTTTAAAAGCTGACAGGTCAGTACATCTGGCCAAAATAGCAGAACAACTTCCCTGTGCATCATCTGTAAGTGCGACGAGAATGTGTAACGGTGCCAACTGGCTGTGATTTTTAGCGATGGCAAGATGCTGCGCAGCGCTGAGAGTTTGCTGTAATTTAGCTGTAAATTTATCTGGATGCATAAAACGCTCCCTATACCCGGGCACCTGATCGCTATCAGGTACCGCACAAAAGTTGACCGCTTTTGTTACTTTTTATATTGGGGTAGGTCGCGTTATTTCAACGCGAGTTAGGCAGATTCATTGCGTCAGATCAATCGAGCAGTTCGAGGGGAAGTGCCGTCGTATTCTTCACTTCTGTGAGGGTAAAGTGGCTCTGCGCCTCTTTAATGTGTGGAAGCTGTAACAATTGGTGACGCAAGAACTTTTCGTAGCTGTCTATGTCTTTAGTGACGACTCGCAACGTGTAATCCATTCCACCAGAAATCGTCCAGCATTCAAGCACTTCCGGGAAGCTAACAATCGCCGCCTCAAATTCATTGAGCATATTCCAACCGTGGGTAGAAAGCTTAACATGCACCAGCACAACGATATTCAAACCGAGCTTTTTACGATCCAGTATGGCGACACTGGGGCCTATTAGTCCCAGCTGCTGCAGTTTATTGATGCGGCGCCAGCAAGGAGATTGTGAGAGCCCTACCTTTTCTGCAATTTGCGCGGCAGACAAACTGCTGTCGCGCTGCATTAATTCGAGAATGATTTTATCGGTCTTATCTAGGGATTCCATAATCGTTCTGTATCTCTGATTTTTTACACCTTAGCACAAAACCTGTTCCGGATTACGCCGTGAGCACAATCACATCCATGAAGGCTTTATCATCTTCCTGCGCCACCAGCTCACCCGCACTGTGCCAAAAGCGCTTATCGTTAAGCACTACAAACTCTCCTTTGTCGAAGGAGTGTTTGAAAATTGGCGCCTGCTCTTTGTCACAGTGAACGCATACTTCGCCTCCGCTGACATTTTGACGGGCGATGACGAATACTGCTAGGCGATCAAAGCCATCTTGATGTACACCTTCCGGTGCTACTGGAGTACTTTCATTCGCATTGGCGAGGATTCTAATCTGATGCACTTCGATGGGCGTCTCATCCGCGATGTTCGCCATACTTTTAAAGTTTACGAAGAGCTCTTTGAACGCATCGCTAGCGACGATATCAGCTTCAACACTCTGGTATTCACGGGCTACATTACCTTGAAATGTATTGAGGTCATCACTTTGTGAGAAGGCTTTTGCAGGCAGTTCTAACAGCGTTTCGCCGTCGAATTTGAAGTGTGAGTAGCGGCGAAGGCGGTAGGCACCGTCAAGATAATCACTACCTGGCAGGTTATCAAAGGAGGGAGCCAATACAGCTACACTTTCCTGACTAAGTTGACCCAACTGTAGAAAAAAATCGACTTTGGCATTCATAGCATCACCTTCTTGTTATCTAGATTCTTAGGTTTGGGCTTGTGACCCAGGGCAAGCCCATACCTTTTAGTCTATCGATAACGCGGTGCAAAAATTTCGCTATTTCAGGATTTAATTTATCAACAAGAAAGAAATAAATCCAAATATTTACAAAAAATTGGATAATTTATTCACAAAAAATCAACAGTGCGATTTACGCCTGCAAATAACCGTTGCCATCCGACCTGTTGGCGTGCCGCGGCGGTAAGAAAAAAAGCGCTCACTATCAGTGTAAGTGCACAGATCACCGCCGTAAATACTGGCAGCGGCAACACCTGATTGAACAAGTGTCAGCCTGGCCAGAGCATAAATATCAGCAAGCCACTTGCCCTCATTCGGTGAGTTCTTAAAAGCCGGTGCAAACTGCGCAGACTTGTCGATAAATTGCTCGCGCACCTCAGGCCCAACCTCAAACGCCAAAGGACCTATAGCAGGCCCCAACCAAACGCTGGTCAGCGCAGGATCTAGATGCGCTAAACTGCTCTCTAGAATACCGTTGAGCAAGCCACGCCAGCCAGCGTGCGCTGCAGCGACACGCTCACCGCAGGCGAAGACAACAGGTAGACAATCTGCAGTCATCACGACACAAGCGAGGTTTGCCCTATCGGTCCAACAGGCGTCAGCAGTCACATCCTGAGCCTGTGTGGCGCTCACACAGTGGGTACCGTGTACTTGGTCAAGCCACTGCGAGTATTCAGCTGCTGCATAGCTAAGTACTTTTGCGCGATTGGCGGCCACCTTCTCTGGATCATCACCGACGTGAAAACCAGTGTTGAGTGAGGCAAAATCGCCATCGCTTTCACCTTCCAAGCGAGTAGTGGTAAAAGCGATATACTCCGCGCCCAGTGGCCAGTTAGCCTTGATCACTTGCATGCTATCAACCTAGTCAGAGTAATCGTCGTAACCTTCTGCATCTTCTTTGAGAAGCTCTAAGATTGCAGCAAAGTCATCGGGCAGGGGCACTTCCCAGCTCATTAACTCTCCTGTTGCAGGGTGCCAAAGCTCAAGCCGCTTGGCGTGTAATGCCTGGCGCTTGAAATTGCGCAGTGCGGCGACGGTTTCTGGCTCAACCCCTTTAGGAAATCGAGAGCGCCCGCCGTAGGTTTGATCCCCAACTAACGAATGATTGATGTACGCCATGTGGACGCGAATCTGGTGCGTACGCCCCGTTTCAAGCTTGAGCCTGATATGTGTGTGCGCGCGAAACTTCTGCAACAGACGATAGTGAGTAATTGCTTCCTTACCCATAGTGACTACTGCCATTTTTTGTCGGTTCGTTGCATGCCTACCCAAAGGCTGCTCGACACAACCACCGCCGGTCATGATTCCCTGCGCAATGGCTTCGTATTCACGCCCCATGGTGCGCTCTTGCAACTGCTCAACCAGGTCAGTCTGCGCCTGAATTGTTTTTGCCACGACCATTAGCCCCGTCGTGTCCATATCGAGACGGTGAACTATCCCAGCACGTGGGACAAGAGCAATATCGGGATAGTGATGCAAGAGAGCATTGAGCAGTGTTCCATCACGATGACCGACAGCGGGATGCACAACTAGACCCGCTGGCTTGTTAACGACGAGAATATCGTCGTCTTCATAGACAATATCGAGCGGAATATCCTGAGGTAAGTGTTCATCCTGGTCTTCAATAACAGTGCTAATGACAACCTTTTCGCCGCCAAAGAGCTTTTCGCGTGGTCTTACTTGCTTACCGTCGACGGATACTGCGCCCTCTTTTATCCAAGTGGTGAGACGCGAGCGAGAGTATTCGGGAAACAGCTGCGCTAAGACTTGATCTAAGCGTTTCCCGGTAAGTTCACTGGGGACCTGCCCCTCTAAATTTATCTGCTCTGACATGCTGCTCTATAAACCCTAAATTCAATTGGCGCACAGTATACCCTAACCATCTCCCAGATGAGAGCACAACGCGCTTAGCGCTTTGCGATTGACATCACTGCCTGCCTATTCCAATAGCGAATTAAAGCGCTTGTATATTCTGTGCCAACACCTTGTTTCCAACAGGTAACTAGTTACAATATGTGGCTGCAACACTTAACTTACGTGTCAACTGGGATGAATACATGCGCTTTCGTAACTTGCTCTTGATAGTCAGCTTTTCGCTTATCACTGCCGCTTGCTCTTGGCTACCAGAGGAAAAGGAAGAACCTGATATTCCAGAGACTGAACTCTACCAGCAGTCGGTAGATGCACTGCAGCAAGGGCAATTCAAAGTTGCCGTGGAAAAACTTGAACTGCTCGAGGCGCGCTACCCCTTCGGACAGTACTCACAGCAGGCACAGCTCGAGCTGATTTTCGCCTACTACAAGAATAATGAACGCGACGCGGCTATCGTTTCAGCCGATCGCTTCATTCGTCTCAACCCAGTGCACGAAAACGTAGATTACGCATACTACCTAAAAGGCCTGGCCGCTTTTGAGCAATCCGGTACTTTTATTGAGAAGTATCTACCAATCGATATCAACCAGCGCGACCCAGGCGGCGCCGTTGAATCTTTTGACGCCTTCGCCACACTTACCTCACGCTTTCCCAGCAGTCAGTATGCAGCAGATGCAAACAAACGCATGCTGTTCCTGAAAAACCGACTTGCCACCCATGAAGTGCAAGTTGCAGAGTATTATATGTCTCGCGGAGCGTTTGTCGCCGCAGCAAATCGCGCGCGCTATGTTATCGAAAACTACAAAGGCACTCCGGTTACACCACGTGCACTAGAGCTGATGTACCAAGCATATTCGCAATTAAAGTTGGATGACCTAGCAGGAGATGCCAAACTCGTACTGACTACCAACTACCCCAACTATAATGTCCAGCAATATCAAGCGTTCTCTGAGAGCCTTTTAAGCACAGCGACCTTCGGTTTATTTGGTTCGCGCAGTGGCGAAAAACCACAGTGGACTACACCCGAAACACAGCAAGTTGAGCCAAAAGCTGAAGAGGCTCCCGCCGCTGAAGCTAAAAAGTCTTCCTGGCTGAACAAGCTTTCTTTTGGTTTGTTTGATTAAGGAATATAACAGTGATCAACAGCCAGCAAATCCGCGATGAAATGAAAGTACTGTGCGAGATTGATCCCGCATTCGAGTCACAGCGTCGCATTGCCTTTATCAAGCAGCAACTCAAAAGCTCTGGTTTAAAGCACCTAGTACTTGGGATCAGTGGCGGCGTTGATTCCACCACCTGCGGTCGACTGGCACAGCTTGCTGTTGAAGCGCTAAATACAGAGAGTGGCGGTTACAGCTTTATTGCTGTTCGCCTGCCTTATGCCAGCCAGTTAGATGAAGCGGATGCACAAGCAGCACTGAGCTTTATACGCCCTAGTAAGTCGATTACGATCAATATTGCCGAGGCAACTCATGGTATCCAGAGCCAGGTAATGCAAGCGCTCGACGGTTTCGAGACCTCTGAAGCTGCTGTCGACTTTTCCAAAGGCAATGTCAAAGCACGCTGTCGCATGGTTGCCCAGTATCACGTTGCTGGCATTGTAGGAGGCCTTGTTCTTGGCACAGACCATTCAGCGGAAAATGTGACAGGCTTTTATACTAAGTGGGGAGACGGCGCCTGTGATCTCGCTCCTCTTTTCGGCCTCAGCAAGCGCCAAGTGCGTGCGGTTGCTAATTATCTCGGCGCCCCCGAGCAGCTTGTAGACAAAACACCGACAGCTGATCTCGAAGAGCTGGCTCCTCAGAAAGCCGATGAGATAGCACTTGGTATGAGCTACGACGAGCTCGACGACTTTTTAGAAGGCAAACCCGTATCTAACGAGATAGAGCAGAAAGTACACGCTATCTATCTGCGTACGCAACACAAGCGCGCCGAGATTCCAACAATCTATAGCTAGTGCTCTCTACGTACACGCCCCAGCCAATTAATAATCAGGCTGGTGCGTATACTGCCGCACGTTATCTCTAAACGCGCAGCACTACTACGAAGCCCGAGATCGGCGGGGTAAATGCCGAGAAAATCTCCGCGATTGCTCACTATCGAACACTGATTTGCGTTGAATGATAGCTGAGCCAATAATCGCTCATCGCGCTCGTTATAAACGCGATTCAAATCTGCATCGATAAACGCCAGCCACCCGCGGCTCCAGTCTTTGCGCCCTCTGTACTGCGCACCAGCGCACTGATACTGTGAATGCTTACGGCAAATAATCACGGTTTTTCCACTGGAAAGCACTTCAAATTTAGCTTGGTTTATTGCATTGACAAAACCATCAACGCGCCAGTGCAGACGCGCCCTATCTAGGCTAGTTGATAGTGTAGGCACAGCAAAGAGCAATAGCAGTGCACTTACTGCCAGCGCCATTGTCAACTCGACTAAACTGAAACCGTAGGCTACCTTAGTTGCTGCCATGATAAACGCTCCAATGTGCCTAATTCCAACTCGTAGATACACTGCATATAGAGATACGTATCGCCACGAGAGCTTTGAACCTGCACCGTTACTCTAAAGCGGGATAAAACAGACACTGCACTCCCCATGCGCTCAATTAAGAAATAGCAATTGGCCACCATTCCCTCACAAACCTGTACTGCACTGTGATTTTTCCAGCTGCCTTCCTGCTTTAAGGCCCGCCATGAGGAGCGTTCCTGCGAGCTAAATTGCTGCGCAGTATTGGGCTCAGTATCGAGCAACAGCTGTTCAGCGCGATACAGGGCCGCATGGGCACTTTCTACAGTGCGATAATAGTTGATAGCATTCGCCGTCATCCGCATGTTGTACAAGGTATTCTCCATCGCATTGAGAGAAATCAGCGACAAGAGTAAGACGGCAATCAAGGTAAACACCGCAGCCACGCCTCGCTCTGTATGCAGGCACATGCACTTAGCGGTTCAACAGCGCAACTTTAAATTGCAATGGTTTACTGGGTAATCCTTGGCGACTCAGTGGCCAGAGCGATAAGTGAACGCCAACTGCTGTGTGTGCAGCTCGACGATCAGAGATCGCTAGTTGCGAGCGCAAACCGGCACGGTTTACCTCAAGCGCTACCGTGAGACGAGTTAATGCTGGGACCACTTCTTGACGACTGGCATTGCCCTCTCTTCGATAGAGCCCTGGCACACCACTGGTTCCCGTATAGATTTCATAACTCACTAACTTTAGCGGGTAGACGTGTGCTCCGCGATGATAGACAGCACTCAAATTGGAACTGATATTGTGCGTGGAGGCGTGCCGTACACGGGCGCGCCAGGCACCTGATACTGCAAAGATATCCGCGTTATCACAATCTGTGATCAACAGCTCATCGCCTTTTGAAAATGTCGCTCCGAGCTCTAAATCGATATCATCATGTACATTACGCATCGATTCGATGACATCGAAACCACCCGCTTTAGCGCTCACAAACGAAACCCGTTGCCCCCTGGCCTCACTCACTGTTTCTATACTCAGGGCACCATTGCGCGCTAAAAATGTAGCCACTGCGCCATTGCTTACATGCTTCGCTGCTACCAAATTAGACTGGAAGCAACCACTGAAGTCAGCACCTTGTAAATCACCTGTTATTACATGCTGGGCCACCAGCAGTTGCTCCTGGCGCTCTTCTGCATAGAGCTTAAGGTCAGCACTTCGCAGCAGGGCATAGATAGAACTTAGTAACATAGTCAGCAACATCACGCCGATAAAGCTTGCTATCAAGGTTTCCAGCAGAGTAAAACCTTGCTGTGGATGCCCTTTCATAATCCCAACTGCAGTGCCAATTGCTGCTCGACACCCCTATTTGACCACCACAACTTCGCTGTCAGTGTTCGAAAATCTAGACCGTCACAGGCAGGATCAGCCAAATTTTCACCGTCAAAAGGAGTGATATCGCGGCAGATAATCAATTCAAATTCTGGCAGCGTTTGCACTAAGCGCCGATGTAACATGTAAATATGCTGGTTGGCCCACGCTGCACCGGAACACTCACTTCCAGTGCTACAGCCTACGGCAACAGCACTGTGTGCATTCAAACTAACCAAATAGCGGTTTAAATGGTGGCGTGTATCCACCCTATTCGAGCGTGGATCATGCGCAAAGCTCGAGAGCACTTGCGCTGCGGAAGATTGTTGAATACTACCGTGGCTAAGTTGCTGCGCTTTGAGCATGGTGCCCATCAAGCCAGATATTGCCAGGGAGACAAGGAAGAGCACGAGAATAATCTCGATTAAGCTCTCCCCAGATTGAGTGTGCATGACATGCCCTCCTGCTAAGGAGGTTTTGCTAAATTCTGTGAACAGATTTCACGGCAAGAGAATCGCAGAAACACCAACATTAGAGTTGATACTTTAGTAAAACCCTGTGGTTAAAAAACCAGTTTATCCCTCGTGAAGCTATTGCGGTATTATCAAAGTTCTTAGTTATTGGGGAATGAGATGTAGTTTAATCACGCGCTTTTGGTTCTTCTTGCGTTTGACATAAGTGACATCAACAAAATTCCCTACATTCAAATCTGAAAAGTTACGTACGATATCAGCACTATACATCTCACCCAGCGTCGTTTTTTTGAGTACCGTATATT